>CAJFOG010000107.1 GCA_904395785.1 uncultured Eubacterium sp.
ACAAATACAAGAGAAACAATATGATATAGGCTTAGGAAATGATGTAGTATATATCGGAATGGCACATCATCATAAAGATGTGGAAATCGTGTGGATGTATCATATGGAAAGAGAGGAAATAGGATGAAGAAAGGTTTAGGAGTTATTATTTATTTACTTTATATTGCAGGTTATTATTATGTTATGTTGCCGCCAATGAATTGGCATGCACCTGAGTTTTGGCAGTTTTTGGTATTTTGTTTATTACCACTACTTGTAGTTGCGTTTATGTTTGCGTTAGGAAAAGTAGGTTTAGAAAAATTTAAGTATAGAAACACAATTGTTTTAGAGAATAGCAAATGGAAAAGATTAGCACAAGTTAGTGGGGTAATGATTGTATGTATTTTTTTAATCCCAATGATTAGTGCAGGTATTACGAGTAGATTTTTTCATGCGAAAGAATATGCAACTCGTATAGAACCTAAAGAAGTAGATTTTACAGAAATTCCAGAAGTAGATTTTACGAAAACACCAATTATTGATCGTGATAGTTCACAACGTCTTGGGGATAAGGTCATGGGAAATATGACAGAATGGGTCTCTCAATTTGATGTAAGTAGTGAATATACACAAGTTTCTTACAAAGATAGTGTCTATCGTGTTACACCATTAACATATAATGGATTTATTAAATATTTTAAGAATAGAAAAGAAGGAATTCCAGCATATATTACAGTAGATAGTACGAATGGACAAACATCTTTAGTAAAACTGCAAGATTTAGGGTTAGGTGGGATGAAATATGTACCTTCCGCAATGTTTCATGAGAATTTGATGCGTCATTTACGTTTCAATTATCCTACTGAAATCTTTGGTTCCCCTTCATTTGAAGTAGATGAAGAAGGGCATCCTTGGTATATATGTACAACATATACGTATAAAGGTGTTGGAACGCAAAAAAAGGTAACAGGTGCTATATTCTTAGATCCAATTAGTGGTAAAAGTAAAAAATATGATGTTGGAGAAATACCTTCTTGGGCAGATCGCGTATATCCTGAATCTTTATTAGTTGAAGAATTAGATGATAATGGAAGTTTACAAGATGGATTTATTAACTCTAAGTTTGGACAGAATGGAGTAACTGTAACTTCCCAAGGTTATAATTATTTAGAAAAAGATGGAGATATTTGGTTATATAGTGGGATTACATCAGCAAATGCAGACGAATCAAATTTAGGATTTGTCTTAGTGAATATGCGTACTCATGAAGCTATGAAAATAAAAACAGCTGGTGCGAATGAAACAAGTGCGATGAAAAGTGCAGAAGCTGAAGTAAAAAACTATGGATATGCATCTACATTTCCATTGTTGATTAATGTAGAAGGTAATCCAGTATATTTAATGTCATTAAAAGATAATGGTTTAATTAAAATGTATGCGATGGTATCTGCGATTGATTATCAAAAAGTTGTGACAATTAATAGTGATGAACCTTTCACAGCATTAACAGATAAAATGTTAAGAGTACTAGGTGTTGAAGAAAAAGTAGAAGAAAAAAATACAGAAGAAAAAAAGATTCATGTGTCAGAAATTGAAACAGCAATTATTGATGGAAATACATGGTATTATCTTAAGGATGAAGATGATAAAGTATACAAATGTAAATTAACTTCTAATACGGAAAATTCTTTGGTATTTCTAAAGGTAAAAACTGATGTGAAGATTCGTTATGTATCATCAGATGGTATACAAGAAATTATACAATTTATACAATAGGATGTAATTTGCATCCTTTTTTATAAAAAATACTTGACTTGGAGTTTACTTCAAGAGTTACAATATGAGCAAGAGGTGATTTGTTTGACAATAAAAGAAGTAAGTGAGATGTTTCAAGTTTCACAAGATACACTTCGCTATTATGAACGTGTAGGAATGATACCCAGCGTATCTCGAACTGTTACAGGTATACGTGATTATCAAGAAGAAGATATCCAATGGGTAGAAATGGCAATTTGTATGCGTAATGCTGGCTTGCCTATAGAAGGAATTATAGAGTATGTACGTTTATTCCAAATGGGTGATACAACTTTTAAGGCGAGATTAGAATTATTAAAAGAACAAAGAAATCATCTTGAAAAACAAAAACAACAAATAGAAACAATGGTAAAACGCTTAGACTTTAAGATTCAAAGGTATGAGCGAGCAGTAAAAACAGGTATATTAAGTTGGGAGGAATAACTATGGTATTAGAAATAATACAAGGACCTAGTGATGTAAAGAAATTAGCAAAAGAACAAAGATTAACATTGGCAAATGAAATTAGAAGTGCATTATTGAAAAAATTGAGTAAACAAGGAGGACATTTTGGTCCAAACTTTGGATTTGTAGAGGCAACAATAGCTTTACATTATGTATTTGATTCTCCAAAAGATAAGATTGTATTTGATGTTTCTCATCAATGTTATCCACATAAAATGTTAACGGGAAGAAAAGATGCATTTTTATATGAAGCACATTATCATGATGTTTCCGGATACACAAATCCATTAGAAAGTGAACACGATCATTTTACAGTAGGACATACTTCCACTTCCATTAGTTTAGCATGTGGATTGGCAAAAGCTAGAGATGTAAAGCAGGGAGAAGGTAATGTGATTGCGATTATTGGAGATGGATCATTAAGTGGTGGAGAAGCGTTAGAAGGCTTAAATGTAGCAGCAGAATTAAATAGCAATATCATCATTGTGGTGAATGATAATGATATGTCTATTGCGGAAAACCATGGTGGTATGTATCGTAATTTAAAACGGTTACGTGATACAAATGGCAGTGCATCATGTAACCTATTTAAAGCAATGGGACTAGACTATGTATTTGTGGATGATGGTAATGATGTGGAAAAACTTATTACAGTATTTCAACAAGTGAAAGATACAAATAAACCTATTGTAGTACACATTGTAACAGAAAAAGGGAAAGGGTATCAGCCAGCAATAGAAAATAAGGAGCCATGGCATTATTGTGCGCCATTTGATATAAAAACAGGTGCATCTATCATAAAAACTAATATAGAAAGTTATAACGATCTTACAGGTAAATTTTTATTAGAAAAAATGAAACAAGATACAAGTATTGTTGCGATTACTGCAGGAACACCAACAGTCATGGGGTTTGTGGAAAAATTACGAAATGAGGCTGGTAATCAATTTGTAGATGTAGGAATTGCGGAAGAAACAGCTGTTGCCATGGCTTCAGGAATAGCGAAAAATGGTGGAAAGCCTGTATTTGGTGTATATAGTACATTTATTCAAAGATCATATGATCAAATATCACATGATGTATGTATTAATCAAAGTGCAGTAACAATTCCGGTATTTGCAGGTTCTATTTATGGAATGAGAGATGTTACACATTTAGGAATTTATGATATTGCGATGTTGTCGAATATTCCTAACCTTGTATATCTAGCACCAGTTAGTAAAGAAGAATATTTGGCAATGTTAGATTGGAGTATTGAACAAACACAATATCCAGTCGCAATTCGTGTGCCAGGTGGTAAGATGATTTCCACTGGAAAACAAGTGACAAAAGATTTTAGTCAATTAAACACCTATGAGATTGTGGAAAAAGGTAGTAAAGTAGCAATACTTGGATTAGGAAGTTTTTATCCATTAGCTGAAAAAGTAAAAATGATGTTACAAGAAACATTAAAAATAGAGGCAACACTTATTAATCCACAGTATATTACAGGAATAGATGAACAAGTATTAACAGCTTTAAAAGACAATCATGATCTTGTGATTACGTTAGAAGATGGTATATTAGATGGTGGATTTGGAGAGAAAATAACACGTTTTTATGGTACTAGTGAGATGAAGGTTTTAAATTATGGATTTAAAAAGGAGTTTTTAGATCGTTTTGATTTAAATGAAGTATTACTTGCGAATCGTTTAAAAGAAGAACTTATTGTAGAAGATGTGAAAGCTATTTTATAAAATGAAAAAACATGACAGTGTATATCTGTTATGTTTTTTCGTGTGATGTATTATGTTTTTTGATAAGTTTTTTCATATAAGATAATAAGTTTTGTTCACCATGTTCTTGTAGGTATTCTAGTAAATGTTGTGTTAGTTGTTTGGTATTAGGATGCATTGTCACATAGCGACCTTCGTTATGAAAGTATTGTAAGGGTGCTCCATCATGGTAGTTATCTTTTAAATATGTTTTACTAGCTGCAATACGGTCACAAATCATTTCCGCAACATAGCGTATTGGCATTTGAATAGGGGTTACCCCTTGTTTGGTATGATCAATCCAATATTCCCAATGATGTTTATTTCTCCCTTTATGGTGTAGCCATCCTTCTGAATAGCCTTTTACTTCCTTTTCTTTACTAATAGGACTACGATATCCTTGATAGTATTTTACGCCAGGAATAAATTCAATCAAACTATACTTTGATAAGTCATGAAGAATCCCTTGTTTATACAACCCACATTGAAAACATAAACGCATAACACGATATTTATGTATTGTGATGGTTAAGAAATGAGATATAAGATTATGCATCATCATCATCCTTTCTATCTTCTAGACATGATTGTATCAAAAATTATAATAAAATTCACGTATTGTTCATATGAAAATCACAAAAGTGGTGTATAGTAATATCATCAAGTGATGAGTACGTTTCCCCATCCCTATAAATAAAACAGCTATGAATTATTTTTTTATTCTCATCACTTGAGGGGTTCTTGTATACTAGATACAAGAACTTTTTTATTATATAATGAAATGGTAGGATGTTAGACTTCTATGAAAAAAAATGATATACTTAAACAAAGTGAGGTGTTTACATTGGAAATAGGTAGAAATTCAAAATGTTGGTGTGGAAGTGGAAAAAAATATAAACAGTGTCATGCACGCTTTGATGATAAATATAATCGTTTATTAAGGGAAGGAAAGATTATGCCTAATCGTTCTTTAATCAAAAATGAGCAACAAATTGAAGCAATTCGTAAAAGTGCACGTATTAATACAGGAGTATTAGATTATGTAGCACAACATATTCGTGTAGGGATGTCAACGTTAGATATTGATACACTTGTGCATGAGTATACTGTTTCTCATCATGCAATTCCTGCTCCTTTAAACTATCATGGATTCCCTAATAGTTGTTGTACATCTGTAAATGAAGAAGTATGCCATGGAATCCCTTCAAAAGATTGTATATTAAAAGAAGGGGATATTGTGAATGTGGATGTTTCTACGATATTAGATGGATACTTTTCAGATGCATCACGTATGTTTATGATTGGAGAAGTTAGTGATAAAGCTAAAAAATTAGTAGAAGTAACTAAAGAGTGCTTAGAAATAGGAATTGCAGCAGTAAAACCTTGGGGGCATCTTGGTGATATTGGAGCAGCTATTCAAGAACATGCGCATAAACATGGATATAGTGTTGTGATTGACTTTGCAGGGCATGGAATAGGTTTAGAATTTCATGAGGATCCAGTTGTTTCTCATGTTGGGCAAAAAGGTAGAGGAATGGTATTAGTACCAGGAATGGTATTTACAATTGAACCAATGATCAATGAAGGTACTCATCATGTGTATGTGGATAAAAAGAATGGATGGACTGCACGTACCAAAGATGGTAAATTATCTGCTCAATGGGAGCATCAAATATTAGTTACCGAAACAGGTATTGAGATTTTAAGTCATTAATATAAGTGGTTATTAAAATTTGATTTTAAATTTTTATAACCGCTTTTTTTCTGAAAAGACATGATAAGAAGATAAATAGGAAAATCCCTAATTTTTAAGTGGTTATATTGTGTTTCGTATGCGTATATGGTATCATAATACATATAGTAAAGTGAGAGAGGTTTGTATGAAAAAGTTACAATTAGATAGCAAAATCAATGATATTCTAAATTGTATTCATGCAGGTGTATTGTATTGTGAAAATGATGAGCATTCTACAATTTTATATGCGAATGATTATTTTTATACGATTGTAGGATATAGCAAAGAAGAAATACAGACACTTTTTCAAAACCGATTTGCGGATATGGTAATTGATGATGTATCTGAAATATTAGTAGATGTTGCAGCATCAATAGAGCGTGGAGAAGATTTAGATTTTGAGTTTAGAATGCGCCATAAAGATGGTAGAGAAATTTGGATTCATGATACAGCACGATATGACAAAGAAACAAATTGTTTTTATGTAACAATTATGGATATTACGTATATGAAACAGATGGAATATGAAAAAGAACGATTACATCAATATTTGGAGTATTTACCAAACAAAATCGTAATTTCAGATGTACATGGTGAAATATCATATAAAAATAGCCAAGCAAGACAATGTTCCTATTTTGACCCATCCGCAAAATATATTCATGATTTAGTAGATAAACATATTATAGGAATAAAATTCGAAGATGCGCTCAATATTACAAAATTAGGTCAAAATGCAACATATGAAACGAGATTTAAAAATGAAAGTGGATTTATAGGACATGATTTAAATTATCTGGTACCAATATACGATAAACAAAGTAAGCAATTAAATTATATGCAGGTAAGTGAAAACTTGATTTCCAATAGTGATACATTGACAAAGTTTCCTGCAAGAGGAATGTTTGAAAAGTATTATGAAAAATTAATGGGATATGAGGAACTAGATAATGTACATTTATGTATTATAGATATTGATGATTTTAAGAATATTAATGATTCATATGGGCATTTAATTGGTGATTACGCGATAATTCATACGGCGAATAAACTAGCAAATATCATGGACCCTAAAGATTATATTTGTCGATTTGGAGGCGATGAATTTTTGTTCTTGATGGTTGGGAAAGATATTGCATGTGTAAAGCATAAATTACAACGTTTTATGGAACAAGGTGTAATGGATATACATGGTCAAGTTGTTCATATATCTTATAGTATTGGTATTGCCAGCACAAATTGTAAACGAATTACATATCAGAAATTGTTACAAGAAGCAGATGATATGTTATATAGAGTAAAAGAAAGCGGGAAAGGTAGAATTCTTTCTTGTGGTGATTAAAGAACTGTCAATGGTATATTGACAGTTTTTCTATATAAGGTATACTTAAACGTAAACGAGGTGATTAGATGAGAGTTGTTGTACAAAGAGTGAAATATGCACAAGTTTTTGTAGATCAAGAGTGTGTAGGATCAATCCAAGAAGGATTATTATTACTTGTAGGAATATCAAATACAGATGATGAAAGTATAATAAAAAAAGTCGCAAAAAAATGTGTAGAAATGCGTATTTTTAATGATGAAGATGGAAAGATGAATATTGGAGTGAAAGATGTGTCTAATCAAGTCTTATCGATTAGTCAGTTCACATTATATGGGGATGTAAAAAAAGGAAAACGTCCTAATTTTATGCAAGCAGCTAAGGCAGAAGTGGCAAAATCTATGTATGATAAGTTTAATGAACAGTTAAGAAGTCATGGAGTACATGTGGAAACAGGAATGTTTCAAGCAGATATGCAAGTAGAATTATTAAATGATGGTCCTGTCACAATGATCATTGACAGTGATTTACTGTAAGGAGGCATAATATGGCAACAGTTATTTATGGTAGTGAGGTCAGTGCGTCTATAAAAAGTGAACTAAAAAAACATGTGGAACAATTACATAATATGAAGAAAAGAATACCGAAATTAGTCGTCATATTAATTGGAAATCATCCAGCGAGTATGTCATATGTAAAAGGCAAGCAAAAAGCATGTGAACAAATAGGGATGTTACAAGAAGTTTTACATTTTAATGAAACAATTACACAGAATCAACTGATAAAGCAAATAGAAGTATTGAATAATGATCATACTGTAGATGGAATATTAGTACAGTTACCATTACCAAAACATTTAAATGAACAACAAGTTTTACAAACAATTTCATATAAAAAAGATGTAGATGGATTTCATCCATACAATATAGGAAAAGCAGTTTTACAAGAAAAAGATACATTTTTATCTTGTACTCCTAAAGGTGTGATGCGATTATTAGAATCGATTGGTTATGATGATTTATCAGGCTTACATGCAGTAGTAGTAGGAAGAAGTAATATTGTGGGAAAACCAATGGCACAATTGTTGTTACAAAAGAATGCAACGATTACAGTATGTCATTCCAAAACAAAAGATATTTCAATGTACACAAAACATGCAGATATAGTTGTAGTGGCAGTAGGGAAGGCTAAATTTATTAAGAAAGAGTGGATAAAAAAGGGGGCGATTGTGATTGATGTGGGAATTAATCGTTTAGAAGATGATACTTTATGTGGAGATGTCGATTTTGAAGAAGTAAAACAAATTGCCTCTTATATTACACCAGTACCAAAAGGTGTAGGACCGATGACCATTGCGATGTTACTGGAAAATACATGGGAATCGTATAAAAGAACAAATGAGGAAGGAGAGTTTAAATGATACAACATGATTACGGTTTTGGAGATATTGTGGAAATGAAAAAGGAACATCCTTGTAGAAAATCTAAACATTGGAAAATTATTCGTATGGGTGCAGATATTAGAATTAAGTGTTTAGGATGTGGGACAAGTGTGTTATTTCCAAGAGTAGAATTTGAGAAAAAATTAAAAAAAGTTGTGGAAAAAGCGATTGTTGAGGAAAATTAAGATGAAGAATGATAGAAAGTTATGTAATTATCATATGTTTGGATTAATTGTAATTTGGATGATGTATGCAGCTTGTGCATGGAATTTAAATAGTGCAGAGCTTTATTTTAGAATTGTTTTAGTTCTTGTATTATGTATGTTATGGTATCGAACGCACAAAATTTATAAGCGTATAGGAGATATTTCAAATAAATATGTGGAAAAGATGGATGTGTATACGTTAATAAATCCTTTTATACTTGCGATGATTTTTAGTTTATATATTCTTATGATGCAGTATGTAACTGATGATGGGCTGGTAGTATTTGCATATGGAGTATCCATGGCTTCGTTTATATTACTGCGTTTTCCACTCGCCATTGATAAAAATAAAGTATGTATAAATGGAAGGTGGTATATGAGTAATGATATAAAAAGTGTACATGTATATAAACAATCTAAATGTACATATAAGGTAGTATTTTATACTAGAAATCGTGTGAAACAAATAATTGTAAATAGTGAGTTTTTAGAGGAGCTAATTCTTTTTACTAAACAAGAAGGTATAGAGTTATTTTTATAAAATGATACTTGATTATATAAGTAAAAAAAGATAGAATGTTTAAGTTGAGAGGTGATATTATGGCATTAACGGCAGGTATTGTTGGGCTTCCAAATGTAGGGAAATCAACATTATTTAATGCGATTACAAAAAGTCAGGTAGAAGCGGCGAATTACCCGTTTGCGACAATTCAACCAAACGTTGGTGTAGTAGAAGTACCTGATGCTAGATTAGATCGTTTAAGTGAGATTTTTCAAACGAAAAAAACATTATATACGACTTTTGAATTTACAGATATAGCAGGTCTTGTGAAAGGAGCTAGTAAAGGAGAAGGTCTTGGGAATCAATTTTTAAGTAATATTCGATTAACAGATGCAATTTGTCATGTTGTACGTTGTTTTGATGATGGAGATATTACGCATGTGGAAGGTAGTGTAGATCCTATTCGTGATATTGAAATTATTAATTTAGAGCTAATTATGGCTGATTTACAAAGTGTGGAAAACCGTCTTTCTAAAGTGGAAAGAAAAGCAATGACGAATAAAGATAAAGATGCATTAGCTGAAGTAGCTGTATTAAAAAGACTACAAGAAACATTAGAATCAGGTCAACCTGTAAGAAGTTTAGAACTTACAAAAGAAGAACTAGTTATTTTAAAAGCTTTTAACTTTTTAACATTAAAACCAATGATATATATTGCGAATATGTCTGATGAAGATATTGCAGATCCTCAATCTAATCCTTATTTTGTGAAAGTTAGTGAGTATGCGGCTTCACAAAATAATCAGGTAGTACCTGTATGTGCGAAGATTGAAGAAGAATTATCAGGTTTAGATAAAGAAGAAAAAATCGAATTCTTAAATGAATTAGGTATTCCTGAAAGTGGTTTAGATAAAGTAATTAAGGCAGCATATCATATATTAGATTTATGTACATTTATGACAGCTGGACAAGTAGAGTGTCGTGCATGGACATTTAAAAAAGGGATGTTAGCTCCACAATGTGCTGGTGTTATCCATACAGACTTTGAGAAAGGGTTCATACGAGCTGAATGTTATAAGTTTGAAGATATTGATGCCTTAGGTAGTGAACAAGCTGTAAAAGAGGCTGGAAAGCTTCGTTTAGAAGGTAAAGAGTACGTTGTACAAGATGGAGATGTACTGCATTTTAGATTTAATGTATGACATATAGTTAGTTATTCTTTATGAAGATATGTCAAATACATAATATTTATAATTGTTTTCATGTATTAGTTTAGCTGTTTTTTTACGTAAGTATCATAAGCATATTTAGTTTGTTTACCCTTATTAGATATTATGATATATGGTATTTGTTTAAGATTGATGTTGTTGTGAGAAAATAGTTAAATAAGATGAATTAAACTCTATAAAATATATGACATGGTTAAGTATCATAGTATATATTGTTATATAAGTGAAATATGAATTTATATCATAAAAAAACGAGCAATCTGCTCGTTTTTTAGCTATTTATTTCTTAATAAATTTCAATAAATCTTCATAACATGCTTTCGCATCTTCATAGCCTTGCATATATAATTTGTGTAAGTTGTCTGGATTTTTTTCTAATCTTGAGATTTCTACTGGATATTTTGGTTGAATGATAAAAGTATTTCCTTTTTTCTTCATACAAGATAATTCATCTAATGTACGATTATAATGAATATGTCTTTGTTCAATAGCTTTTATAAATTGTGGATATTTACGATAAACTTTACGTATTAGCGGAAGTAAATTATTTTTTCCTTTACGATATGATTTACATTGTGTAAGAACAACAATATTTTTAGTATAACCCATTTTTTGAAATTGGTGAATGGGTATAGAATCACTAACACCACCATCCAAATATTTTTTACCGTTTAAATGCACGATTTTTGATAATAAAGGTAATGAAGCAGATGCACGAACATATTGTACATCTTGTTTCATATTTATACAGTGAATGTACTCAGCTTTCCCTGTTTCTACATTTGTACAAACAGCATATAAAGGAATGTTTGCTTTATGAAATGTATCATAATCATATACATCTAATTCATCGGGGATTTTACGATAAATAAAGTCAGAGCCAAAATAATCTCCAGTTTTTAATAAAGAGAGAAGCCCCATATATTCTTTATTTTTTAAATAGGCAGTATTAATACGATATGCTCTACCTCTTTGTTTAGATACATAACTACACGCATGCCCAGCACCTGCACTTACACCAATTACACCATCAGGATATATATTATGATCCATAAAAAAATCAAGTACACCAGCTGTATAAACCCCTCTCATACCGCCTCCTTCAAGGACCAATCCTAATTTTTTCATATACTCACTTCCTTTTGTAGTTATTATAACACGAAATAATAGAATTAGATGAAAAAATAACTACATCTTGTTAAAAAAAATTTGAAAATCAAAAAATAAAGTGTTAGAATATAAATATAAAAACAGGAAGGAGAATGACTTATGAAATTAATATTAGCGATTATGTCAAATGATGATAGTCCAGCTGTTTCAAGTGCGCTTACGAAAGAAAATTATCAAGTTACAAGATTAGCAACAACTGGAGGATTTTTAAGAGCAGGGAATACAACATTATTAGTTGGTACAGATGATGAAAAGGTTGATCGAGCAATTGAAGTAATTGGTGAATATAGTAGAAAACGTACAGAGATTGTACCTAGTACAGCATCTTACGATATAGGAAGATATGCAAGTTTTCCAGTGGAAGTACAAGTAGGAGGAGCTACCATCTTTGTAGTAGATGTGGAAAAATTCGTTAAATTATAGTAAAAAGCCAGTTTCCATACTGGCTTTTTACATATAGATTATTTTTGAAAACGTAAGTTTACTTTAAATAAGTCACCATCTGTTGTGATTGTAATGCTGCCTTTTTGAAGTTCTGTAAAGCTTTTTACAATCGCAAGTCCTAAACCACTACCTTCACTATTACGAGAATGATCTTCGCGAACAAATCGTTCCATTAATTCTTCTGCAGAGTAAGTAATTTCTTCTTTAGAGATATTTTTCATAGATATTTCTAGTACAGATTGATAATTATGTATAGAAATATATACACGGGTATGTTCTAAAGCATATTTAGAAATGTTACTTAATAAGTTGTGGAAAATACGAAATGTTTTTTGTGGATCTAATGTCCATAAAATTTTATTATCAGAAAACGTATTTCGAATTTCCAAACCGCGTTCTTTCATCATGGTATCACACTCTAATTGTACTTGTTTCATTAAAGCAACAATATCTAGTTCCATATAATCTAATTGAATATTCCCACTATTTGCCTTACTAATATCAAATAAGTCTTCAATTAAGTGTTTTAATCGATTACTACTTGTTGTTAGAACATCTAAGTATTGTATTCTTTCTTCTTCAGATAGTTCATTTTTCTTTAATAAGTCGATATAACTAATAATTGATGTAAGAGGGGTTTTTAAGTCATGAGATACATTCGTAATTAATTCAGTTTTCATTTGTTGAGAGCGTCGTTCTTCTAAGATTGCGGTTTCTATTTGTTCATGAATTTTTAATAAATCTGATTTAATGGGTTCTAATTCTCCGCAATGCATAGGAATTTCTGAAATAAAATCTTCCTTCACAATATGTTCAGTTAGTTGTTTGATTTTCATGATATTTACGTTTCGTTTTTTCTCTATAAAAGAGAAAATAAAGAACAAAGTGATACAGTAAAGAGGGAATATAATACATACAAAAAATGGAGGGGAAAAAATGAATATTCCAAAAGTAAACGTATAAATAATTAAAAAACAAGCAGATATGAATACATATAATCCTATTTTTAATTTTTGATGATAGGAAAGATACGTTAAAATCTTATTATAATTTTTAATATATTTTACATATAAAGAATATATTAATGTATGCTTTATGAATGTTTTAAAACTGTGAATTTTTAATAAGTTGTGAGCTTTCCATCCAAGTAAATATACAAGGAGAAGATATAGGATAAATATAGAAATTTGAAATAAAGATGTAATGATAAATGGAATATATTCAGATAATGATAAATTCAAAAGATGATACACATTATCAATAAAAGCTGCCGAAGTTTCACATGAAATCTTATATAAAATTAATAAAGAGATGAAATGTAGATCAATAGGGATTTTATAAGATAAAGTATCTAATCTTGTTTCTTTTGATGATTTATGGCGCTTCCATACTGCAAAAAGTAATAAGATGAATGTAAAAGAAAATATCATTTTAGAAATATTATTGTATAAAGTGTAGTACGTGTTATCATCTACATAGAAATTACTATCGTAAGCATCACTTGGTTCATAAATACTTCCTTTGGTAACTTCAAAGATGATATCTAAATCTTGTAAATCGTTTAATTCATATATTGAATTTCCTATTGTTTCAAAAGCATAATCATTTAAACTTGTTTGTAAGCGATACTTTACCTCACTTGCAGGATATTTATCGGATGATGAATTCCATTTTGTAATGACACCGTAATCATTTATATGAAATGCCATATACCATGTATTTTTTTTGTCAATTGTATCTGTATTTGTAATATAGTCTGCAATAGATTCATTATTTGTTAGTACAGCATTTGTTTTGGTGTTTTTTAAGTAGTAATGTATATTAGAATATAAATTTGCGTAGTTTAACTGTATATTTTCAATATAATTATTAAAATATTGAACTTGATCCTCATTTAATTTTTCGTAGTTTTTTAATAATAATTCAGCATAGGATTTATCTTTGTATGTATCATCTTGTTTTATTAATTGACAGTATAATGGTAAGATAGAATTGGTTAGTTCTGATGGAAGTGTATAAGAATCTTTGTATAAATTTAATTGATTCATTTGATGTTGCGTAACTTGATAGCGATATAAGTAGTTGTTCTTGTCATTATAATAACTAAAAAAACAAGTACTAATTATGAGAATAACGATAAGAATAATTGTAATGCAAAGATTTTGTTCGTTTTTAGTAAGCTTTTGTATTTTTGGCATAAAAATCTCCTTTATTGTTTTTCAATTTTATATCCAACACCCCAGACTACTTTTATATATGTAGGCTTTTTTGGGTCAATTTCAATTTTTTCTCTTAGATTTCTTATATGAACCATAACAGTTTCTGTATTAATAGCTGCTTCTTTCCATACAATTTCATAAATTTGTTCACTAGAAAAAACTCTTCCTGGATGCTCCATGAAAAGTTGTAGAATTTTAAATTCAATGGGAGTTAAACGTTTGTATTCACCATCTACATATACTTCTTTTGTATCTTTATGCAGTTCAATACCTCCTATAATGTGTATTTCGTTTGATACAAGCTGATTTTTATGTAAAGTAGTATATCTAGTATAACGTCTTAATTGGGCGTTTACACGAGCTAATAACTCCATTGGAGTGAAAGGTTTTGTGATATAATCATCAGCACCAATATTTAAACCTGTAATCTTATCCATATCTTCCGATTTTGCAGATAAAAAGATAACAGGAAAATCATAAGTTTCTCTTAATTTCATTGTGAAGGTAATCCCATCCATTATAGGCATCATAATATCTACAATGGCCAAGTGTATCTCATGTTGCGTTAATGCTTGTAATCCTAATTCTCCATGTATTGCCTTAATTGTATTGTATCCTTGATTTCGCAAGTAAATTTCTATCGCACTTGCGATTGCGACTTCATCTTCGACAATTAAAATAGTATATGACATATGTATCCCTCTTTTCTTTTCATATTATATAATAAAATTATCAATGCTCAAACAGAGTATACAAAAAAGAATTAAAAAAATAGGGGATATAAATATTAAGAAATTCTAAAGAAAAAAGAGGTAAGTACCTCTTTTGTTAGATAAAAACAGAAGATAAGATATCTTCTGTTTTATTATGTATATTTGTATTATTTTCCTACTCGAATAAATACTGGACCTGATCCTACATAAGCAGATGCAAGAACTGTTTGGTTACCTAACCATCCACCATGATATGCTTGTCCATTTCCAGCATATACAGCAATATGTGCCATTCCAGTACCACCATCAGCATAGTAGATTAAATCTCCTGGTTGTGCTTGAGAGGCAGATACAGTACTTCCTAATGATAAGTAATCTGCTGGCCATCCATGGAAATAAATTCCATTTGCAGCTAATGCGTTTGTAGCTAACATTGTACAGTCTTGGTTTACACCAATTTGTGCAGCAGCAGCAGCAGCAATACCATTACCACTTGCACTTGCAGATACTTTTCCGCTAGAACTTGAAGATGATCCAGTTGTATCATAAGCGGCAGTTGTAGTATCTTCTACTTTTGTAGCAATACCTTCTTCATCAAAATTATAACCTTTGTAATCTTCTGTATCAGTTACTGCTTGACCGATAGAGTTAAAGTAGTATTTATCACCATCTACGGTTTTCCATTCACTTGTAATTGCACGACCTTCAGAATCAAAATAATATTTTTCACCATCAATTTTTTTCAATCCAGTCACCATGTAACCATCTTTATCAAAATAATATTTTTTATCATCGATTGTTTTTAATCCTTTAGTGATAAATCCTGTTGAAGAGTAATACTGTTTTTTGCCATTTTTGCTTACCCACCCAGTAGTGAAAGCACCATCTTTAGCAAAGTAATATTTCGTTCCATCGATTGTTATTTCACCTGTTGCCAATTTACCATTTTCCATGAAGTAAACATCTTTTCCATCAACTTTTTTCCAACCTTTTTGGATAACTCCAGTTTCAGAAAAGTTATATGTACTTCCATCAATTTCATGAATACCAGTATAAGGAACACCGTATGTATCATAGTACATTGTGTTATCTTCCTGCCATCCAGTTAATAACTTACCAGATTTTTGGAATGTATATGTATGTCCATCAATTTCAACTTCACCATTTACTTTTAAACCTTTTTCATCAAAGTAGTAAGTGTCATTATCAATTGTTTTCCATCCAGTAACTGGTTTTCCATTTTTGTCTAAGTAATAAGTACCTTCTTCTAAGAATAACCATTCTGTTTGTACTTTACCATCCACTTTGTATACACCATCATGCCAACCATTTGCAGTTGTGGCTGCATATACAGTTGTCATAGCAGATGCACAAGTGGCGATACCTAAAATTATGGCAACGATTTTTGTGTTTTTCTCGATAAAATTCATCTAATCACCTCGACATCATCGACTACCATTGTAACAAAGACTATTCTTAAGTGCAACCTTTCGGAATCGAAAATCAGCATAATATCAGCATACTTTTCATAAAGGAGGTTCAGAAAAGACGATAAATAAAGGCTAATCAGTACATTTTAAAATTTAGAAAAAATTTTGGATTTTTTTATATTTTCATAGATTTTTTGGTATATTTTTTAAAATATTTTATTTAAAAAACCAGTAGGTAGAACCATTATTATCTTCTGTTGCATGTATAGGATTTACTTTCTTTTCCACAAGATTATTACTAAGCTGATACCAGGGTCCATTTTGCTGTGTATATAATGCATTAACAGTGTCTTTAAATATTTGTTTATCAATCGTGTAGTAGCGTTTATCAAGATCACGATTATCATCAAAACCACACCAAATTCCTATAACATATTCAGGATTAAAAGCCATAACCCAAGAATCCCAATTACTTGTCCCTGATTTAGCAGCCATCATGGTATTTGGTTCATATCCATACATACTTGGTATCGTAAAATTTTTATTTTTTATATCAAAAGGTGCACGCAACATTTGGTTTAATACTAAAGTTGTATCTCGATCTAATAATTGTTTATGATTGATTTGATGTACATAAAGTTCTTTATCTTCATTTGCTACACTCTGAATAAATGTTGGTTTTGCATATAAACCTTCTGAAGCGAATGTTGTGTAAATACTAGAAAGTTCTAATAAAGACATATTCACTGTTCCTAAAGCTTCACTTGCATTGGGAGTTGATTGTTCAATGTTAAATTTCAATAACATTTGATGTAATGTGTTAATTCCTAAAAATAAATGTGTTTTCACTGCATAAATATTATCACTTAATGCTAATGCATTGATCATAGAAATTTCATCATTTGCATACAAGTCGGCATAATTTGATGGGGAATACTGTTCTGTATCAGAAATACGAAAGGTTGTTTTTTGTGATACAAATTGGGTAGCAGGAGTAAAGCCTTGTGTTAATGCACAATAGTATAGTAATGGTTTTATTGTACTGGCAACTTGTCGATTAGCGTATAAGGCTCGATTATATTGAGAGAGTGTATAATCTTTCCCACCAGCAATCGCAAGAATACCTGATGTAAAAGGTTGGGTAATCATTGCAGCAGTTTCTAATTCATTTGTAGTATCTTGTGTTAGATTTGTTTGTATTGCATCATTTAATGCTTGTTGTGCTTTTTGGTCATAATATGTATAAACTTTTAATTCTTGATTTGAATCAATATTCATTTGTAATAATTCTTGTAGAACTGCATCTATATAGTATTGTTGGATATCCTGTTGTTCACTTGTATCATGTGTATGGTATACAAGTTTTTCATTAATAGCTTGTTCATACGTTTTTTGATTAATCATGTCTTCTTTTAAAAATACATGCAATATAAGTTGTTGGCGCTGTGTTGCTTGTTCAGGATTGATAAATGGAGAATATAAAGAAGGACCATTAGGAATACCAACTAACATAGCAACTTGAGAAACTGATAAATCTTGTAAATCTGTATCAAAGAAATAAGTAGCAGCTGCGGATATTCCATAAACACCATGACCAAAGTATAAGGTGTTTAAATAACCTTCTAAAATTTCTTGTTTACTATATTGCATTTCTAAACGAGCAGCATAACCTAATTCTTGTATCTTTCGTGAAATGGTTTGCTCATTTGTTAAGAATAAGTTTTTGGCATATTGTTGAGTTATGGTGGAACCACCTTGACGAACATTACCATGTAGCAAATTTGTCGCAAGTGCTTTTGTAATCCTAATTGGATCAATACCAGCATGGTAATAGAAACGTTTATCTTCTACTTTCACAAATGCATCTTGAATGAATGTAGGAATATCTTCAATAGCAGTCCAATGCATAGAACGTTTAAAATTTGTTTCATACATGACTTGCCCATCATAATCATAGATGGTAATATTATTGCGCTGTTTTTCTAATGATAGTTGGTCAAACAAAGCGTATGTATAAAGTAGGATGACACATGTGAGAAAGAAGAAAAAAATTCCTAAAAATAGTTTGAATACAAACTTCATATTTTCACCTCTATCATGTAGTTTGAACATGAAAAAAGGTTTTAATCAAAAAAATGTAGAAATTCTTTTCTAAATGAAAATTGATAGTACAATAAGAATAACAGGAAAAGATATATAAAATTATATTATAAAAGTAGAATATAACCAAAGTATAAAATATAGAAAAAATATAATTTATTTGAAAATAGAAATATTATGCTAAAAGATGTTTGACATAATGCAAAAATTTATATGCTATATATAATATAAGGAAGAGTTTTTAAAAAAGTATTAAAAATACAATATTTATTTATTAAAAGAATATTCTAATTTTATAATATTAAATGTGATTATTTTAATAAAAAACATCATGAATTTTATAGGAATGAAATGATGTTTCGTAAATTTGTGGAAAAAACTCTTGCAGGTTATATAAATTCTGTTATAATGCTCATGATAGTGGTGAAATATATGAAAGTTAAGTTAATATTAAAACGTACACATCTATATTTGGATGAAAAATTAATACTACATAATGGCGAGGCTTTTTTAAAGAAAGAAGATAACATTATGTATATTGAATATGTAGAAGAAGATGATGTAAAGGTTGAGGTGAAGGCTAGTGAAGATGAACTGTCTATTTTAAGAAATGGAGAGCATCGTAGTGAACTAGTGTTCATTCCAAATAAAAAAACTATTGGGAAAATCATTTCTGAGTATGGTGTACTTCCACTAGAAATTTATACGCGTAAATATATTCGAAATCATAATGTGGTTGCGTTAGAATATGACATTATACACGACGATGATGTTGTCGATAGTTTTCGTATGATTTGGAATATGAAGGAGGATATAAGGGCATGAATCAAATTGAAAAAGATTTAAAATTGGCATTAGCTAATGCGGTTAAAAAAGTATTTGATGTCGAAATGTCTGTTGATCAGATTGTTATTGAGATACCAAAAGATAAAAGTCATGGTGATTATTCTACAAATGTTGCTATGCAATTAACAAGAATTTTAAAAAATAATCCAAGAAAGATTGCGGAAGAACTTTTATCAGCTTTTGATTGTGAAGCAGCTTCTGTAGAAAGTTTTGAAATAGCTGGTCCTGGTTTTATTAACTTTGTAATTCAAAAAGCGTCTTTATCGCAAGTGATTACAAAAGTATTGGAAGAACAAGAAACTTATGGACATAATAACTCTGGAAATGGATTAAAAATTAATGTGGAGTATGTTTCTGCTAATCCAACGGGTGATTTGCACTTAGGTCATGCAAGAGGTGCTGCATGGGGAGATAGTATTACGCGTTTATTAAAAGCAAGTGGATACGATGTTACTAGAGAATATTATGTGAATGATGCTGGAAACCAAATTGTGAATCTAGGTAAGTCATTGCAGGCGCGCTATCGTGAATGTCTTGGGTTAGATTATACATTACCGGAAGATGGATATCATGGAGAAGATGTAAAAAACATTGCGATTGCCTTAGTTGAAAAGTATAATGATCAATATAAAGATGAAACAGAAGAAAATTTAAAATTCTTTAAAGAAAAAGGTATTGCCTATGAATTAGATAAAATTCGTAAAGATCTAGATAATTTCCGTGTACATTTTGATGTGTGGAGTAGTGAACAAAAAATCCGTGATGATGGTAAAGTAGAAGTAGCCTTAGATGTATTAGCTGAAAAAGGTTATACGTATGAACAAGATGGTGCTTTATGGTTTGCGACAACACATTTTGGTGATGATAAAGATCGTGTATTAAGAAAAACTGATGGTTCTTATACATATCTTGTACCTGATATTGCATATCATAAGGATAAGTTAGATCGTGGATATGATGTGCTTGTTGATTTACTTGGAGCGGATCATCATGGATATATCCCACGTTTAAAAGCTAGTATTGAAGCATTAGGTAATAATCCTGAAAAATTACAAGTGGACATTATTCAAATGGTTCGTTTAGTTGAAAACGGTGAAGAAGTAAAAATGAGTAAACGTTTAGGAAATGCGGTTACAATTCGTGATTTATGTAATGAAGTTGGTGTAGATGCTGTACGTTACTTCTTTGTGCAAAGAGCTGTGGATACACACTTTGATTTTGATTTAGGTTTAGCTCGTAAACAAAGTAATGATAATCCAGTGTTCTATGTACAATATGCACATGCTAGAATATGTTCTATTTTACGTCAAGCACCAGAATATGCGACTGTAAATAGTTACGAGTTGTTGACACATGAAAAAGAAGTTGCATTAATGAAATATATTAATGAATTCTCTAGTGTAGTAGCAGATGCAGCAAAAACAAGAGCGCCACATAAAGTATGTAACTATATTCAAAAATTAGCGCAACATTTCCATAGTTTCTATAATGCATGTAAAGTAATTGATACAGATAATGAAGTATTATCTGCGCAACGAGTTGCTTTATTAAAGGCAACAAAAATTACTTTGAAAAATGCGTTATATTTAATTGGTGTTGAGGCACCTGAAAAAATGTAGGAGGAATTGATGATTATGAAAAAAGCGATGATTGATGTAGCTTTTGATATACTATCTAGCAAAAACAGTGGAGAAACTTTTGTTGAATTATGGAAAGAAGTTTGTGAAATTATCGGATTTACAAAAGAACAAGAAGAAGATAATATTGCACAGTTTTATAGTGATTTATCAATAGATGATCGTTTTGTTTGTTTCGGAGGCAACAAATGGGATTTACGTGAACGTCATACGTATAATGAAGTAGTAGTTGATACTGAAGAAATCTTAATTGATGAAGACAGTGATGATATTTCTGACTATGATGTAGAAGAAACTACAAAAGAAAGTGAAGACTATTAATTAAAGAAAAAAGGGTAAACGTATATGGGTTACCCTTTTTACTATTTAGATGATTATGTGATTATCGCAGTTAATAGCATTTATTTTTGATTTTAGATGGATAATACTTTTCAAATAGGAAAAAATGAAGTAGAATATACTTGTAAAAAAGTATAAGGAGGAAATACAATGTTAGTATCAGCAACTGAAATGATTAAAAAAGCACACGAAGGACATTATGCAATTGGTGCTTTTAACATTAACAACTTAGAATGGACAAAAGCTATTTTAGCTGCTGCTGAAGAAGCGAAATCTCCTGTTATGTTAGGAGTTTCTGAAGGTGCAGCAAAATACATGTGTGGATTTAAAACTGTAGCTAATATGGTTAAAGAAATTCACGATGCAATGGGAATTACAGTACCAGTAGCATTACACTTAGACCACGGATCATATGAAGGGGCGAAAGCAGCTATTGAAGCTGGATTTACTTCAGTAATGTTCGATGGTTCTCACTACCCATTTGAAGAAAACTTAGCAAAATCAAAAGAAATGATTGAATTAGCTCACTCTAAAGGAATTTCTATCGAATGTGAAGTTGGTGGAATCGGTGGGGAAGAAGATGGAGTTGTTTCTAACGGTGAATTAGCTGATCCAGAAGAATGTGGAACAATCGCTGCATTAGGTGTTGATTTCTTAGCTGCTGGAATTGGAAACATCCACGGTAAATACCCAGCTGACTGGAAAGGATTAAGCTTTGAACGTTTAGAAGAAATTCAAAAAACAACAAATGGAAAACCATTAGTATTACACGGTGGTTCAGGAATTCCTGCTGATCAAGTAGCAAAAGCTATCTCTTTAGGTGTTTCTAAAATTAACGTTAACACTGAGTTACAATTAGAATTTGCTGCTGCTACTCGTAAATACATCGAAGCTGGAAAAGACAACGAAGGTAAAGGATATGACCCTCGTAAACTATTAAAACCAGGTTGTGATGCAATTACTGCAAAAGTAAAAGCAATGATGGAAGAATTTGGTTCTGCTGGTAAAGCTGAATAATTCATACAAAAAAAAGATCTCGTATGAGGTCTTTTTTTGTATAAGGCTAAACTTGTTATAAGTTTTCATATAAAAAACCACATTACGTGGTTTCATGTTTTTGTTTATAATAATGATAATATTTATATATCAGATATATAATGTAAGCACCTAATAAATTTAAGATAAAATCATCAATATCCATAGAGCCTGTAAGAGTTAAAAATTGGAGTATTTCTACACTACATATGATTAATATCATTGTCAAAATAAAATATTTAGTTTTATGCATAATAGGAAATAGTGTTGGTAGAAAATAAGCAAAAGGTGCAAAAGCGATAATATTACCAAAAATATTTAAAAAAGCAATTTGTTGATAGTAGGTAGAGTATGGGATAATAGATATCATAGATTGAATTGTATAAAAAGGTTGTAGGTTTGTATTGTGTTGCCATTGCTGGGATAATGCATGTAAATAGGAATCTTGTAGATTCACTTGGTCACGGGAAAACTCGCTGGCAAAAAATAATAGATGACATAATTGTGAAATATACACAATAAAAATCACAATATGAAATATATGTATATTTTTCTGTTGTCTAGAAATAGGTAAGTGTTTGTTATATAACATCACAATTAAATATGATGATAAAGAAAATAATAAAGTTGCTTGTATACGTAAAAAAAGGTTAGTTTGATGAGGGAAGAAAAAAAGCAGTAGGCATAAGCTATATAAGGCTATGAAAATAGATGTATAAAATAATAGTTTATGAAGATGTTTAGACATGCAGTTTCCTCCTTAGATATGTTTATTATGATAGCGTAGTTTTAATAGTTTCTCAAGAGTGTTTTTCTTAATTTTCGTACGTTTATTGTCGTTTTATGAAAGTAAAGAATCTAGTAAGTTTTCTAAACAGCTAAGTATTAAAATTGATAATTTTGTAGTATAATGGTAACAGTGAATATCAATAGTGTATAAAACTAGAATAGTAGATATGATAAATGTGTAAAAGGAGATATCAAGATGGTTAAAAATGATCAAGGATTGTCTAAAAAACAAACTTTAAAGTATCGTTATTTGACAAAAGAAGATGGAAAAGAGTTATTGTTGGCATATATGTTAGATTTATGTATTATGCTTTCTCCGATGATGATTTGGAATATTATAATGCTTGCGGTATTAGGTAGCTTATTAAGTATAGCAGGTATTTTTATTGCGGATATTTTTGTAGGTGTATTTATGGTGTTTACCTTATTTATTTTAAACGCAAAAATTATGAAGAAAACAAAAGGATGTACATATGGAATGTATCATTTTGGATTTCGTATTATTCACAAAGATGGTAAAATGGCAACAAGTAAGATGTGTTGGAAACGTGAAGTATTTGGAACAAGTATTCCTTTTGTTATTTTGATGATTTTTACAAATATTTTTGGATTGATCGTGTATTGGGCTATTAATATGCTTGTGGTATGTATAGATAAACATCATCGAAGTATTATTGATTTTTTCACGAAAACATGTGTTGTGAAAATGGAAGAAGTAGAAGATGAACTTCAAGTGGTAGAAGAAACTAAAGAGGAGATTGTGGAAAAGCTGAATACAATAGACTTACGTGTTCATTCTAATTTTAGTGCACAAGGAATCTATAATGTAGAAGAGTTGTTTCAAATGGCAGTACGTAAAGGAATTAAAACCTTATCCATTACAGACTTTAATAGTGCAAAAGCGAATGCTGTTGCATTACGTATGAGCGAGTTGTATCATCTACAATATATTCCTGGTATAGAATTAAGTGCACAATACCGTAATCATAAAATAAGAGTGTTGGCGTATTTTATTGATTATAAGAATGAATTATTTACAACAATAGAAAATACAAGTTTATTGAATGAAAAAAAAGCGAGTGTCGAGCGTATTCGTCGCTTTGAGTATTATTTACAAATGCAAATTCCTACGGAACAATTATTAAGAAATAATCGTTATCAAAGAATTACTGGTAAGATGATTGCACATCATGTATTATCAAGAGAAGAATATGTACACTGTAGTATTTTACAAGAATATCGAAATATGTCATTAGATAAGGCGATTGATGGGTTAGTTAAACGTTATTTTGTGAAAGGAAGACCATGCTATGTGGAAGTAGAGTGTCCTCCTTTACAAGATATATTGGATGTTGTTAGTTTAAGTAATGGTGTAGCGATTTTAGCGGATGCCGCATATTTGTTGGATGAAAAAGAAATATTAGAAGAAATTTTAGATTGTGGTATTGAAGGAATTGAAGTATTTCAATCTTCATATACGAGATCTATGATGGCTTCCTTGTTACAAATTGCACAACGTAAGAAGTTGTTTATTACTTGTGGAAGTAATTTTTATGGAGAACAAAAAAATATAGATTTAGGATTATGTCGTTGTCCAAAAGATGCGGAGTCTTTAGTAAAACTGTTTATTGATACAAGAAAAGACTAGAATTTTAATAGTATTACTTGAAAAAAATAAAAAATATAATAAAATTGTAATGTTAGTTTATAAATAATGGAGGTATATCTCATGTATGATATTTGTATTATTGGTGCAGGATCTGCAGGTATAAGTAGTGCAGTTTATGCAGCAAGTCGTGGAAAAAAAGTAGCAATTTTTGAAGGTGATGCTATTGGAGGAAGAATTCGTGAAGTCTCTAATGTAACACACTATGCTGGAATTATGGAAATAGAAGAAGGTAATAGCTTTGTAGAGCGCATGGAAACACAATTACGTTCATATCCAATTGATTTAATTGAAGAAAAAGTTGTGAAAGCTGAATTAACAGGTGATGTGAAAAAAGTTTACACAGACAATGAATGTTATGAAGCAAAAGCAGTTATTATTGCAGGAGGTACTTCTGCACGTGAATTAGATTTACCGGGATTAAAAGAATTTGAAGGAAAAGGTACTGGATTAAATGCAGCAAGAGATGCACAAACATATGAAGGAAAAGATGTATTTGTAATTGGTGGTGCTGATGGTGCAGTAAAAGAAGCTATTTATTTATCTAAATTTGCGAAAAAAGTTACGATTATTCACTTTGAAGATACATTAGGAACAATTTCTGAATTCCTAGATGCATTAGTGAAGAAAAATAATATTAAAGTTCGTTTACATGCTCGTTTATTTGCGGTAGAAGGTGAAACTTGTGCGGATCGTATCATTTTAGAAGATGTTCACACAGGGAAAAAACAGTATATTGAAGCTCCAGGATGTGGTGTATTTATTTATGCGGGATCTTTACCTAATACACAATTATATCCTGAATTAGAAAAAGAAGATGGATACTTAGTGGTAGATAAACATCAAGCAACAAATATTCCTGGTGTATTTGCAGCTGGTGATATTTGTGCAAAACAAGTTCGTCAAGTCGCAACAGCGGTAAATGATGGATGTATTGCAGGTATTAATGCAGCAGACTACATTGATGGGAAGTAATTATAAAATATAGGTTGTCAATTACTAGAATTTTCTATATAATAATGATAAATGGTGATGATAGGAAGAGTATATATCTGAAAACTGATAGAGAGTGAATGGTTGGTGGAAATTCATAGGAATAGGATATAGAAGATGGTCCTTGAACTGCTTTTTCGATAATGGTAGGGAAAGCCGTATATCTGCGTTAAAGATTTAAGGTGTACAGTATGTACATGAATAAAGGTGGTAACACGAATCTCTCGTCCTTTGATGAGAGATTTTTTTATAAATAAGGAGGAGTATTATGTGTAATAGTAAAAAACCATATTTTATTACAACTGCAATTGCATATACATCGGGAAAACCACACATTGGAAATACATACGAAATTGTGTTAACGGATGCGATAGCTAGATATAAGCGTCAACAAGGATATGATGTATTTTTTCAAACAGGTACTGATGAACATGGACAAAAAATAGAGGAAAAAGCAAAAGAAGCTGGTATTACACCAAAGCAGTTTGTGGATAATGTTGCGAAAATTGTGAAAGATAGCTTTGATCAAATGAACACTTCATATGATTACTTTATTCGTACAACAGATGAATATCATGAAAAACAAGTACAAAAAATCTTTAAAAAACTATATGAAAAAGGAGATATTTACAAAAGTACATATGAAGGTATGTATTGTACACCTTGTGAGTCATTTTGGACAGAGAGTCAATTACAAGATGGATGTTGTCCAGATTGTGGACGTTCTGTACAAAAAGCTACTGAGGAAGCATATTTCTTTAAAATGCAAAAATATGCAGATCGTTTAATTCAATATATTGAAGATCACCCGGAATTTATTCAACCAGAATCAAGAAAAAATGAAATGTTGAATAACTTCTTAAAACCTGGTTTACAAGATTTATGTGTTTCACGTACCTCATTTACTTGGGGAATTCCTGTAGATTTTGATCCAAAACATGTTGTATATGTATGGATTGATGCTTTAACAAACTACATTACATCATTAGGATATGATGCAGATGGAAATCATCATGAGAATTTTAAAAAATATTGGCCAGCAGATGTACATATTATTGGAAAAGATATTTTACGTTTTCATACCATTTATTGGCCAATTATGTTAATGGCATTAGATTTACCATTACCAAAACAAGTATTTGGTCATCCATGGTTACTTGTGGGGGATGGAAAGATGTCAAAATCTAAAGGAAATGCAATTTATGCGGATGAATTAGTACATTATTTCGGAGTAGATGCTGTACGTTATTTTGTATTACATGAAATGCCATTTGCGCAAGATGGTACAATTACATGGGACTTAATGATAGAGCGTATTAACTCAGATTTAGCAAATATCCTTGGTAACTTAGTAAACCGTACTATTTCTATGCAAAATAAATATTTTGGTGGAATTATAAGTAATCCATTAGAAAAAGAAGCAATTGATGATGAATTAATTCAATTAGCATTAGATACACCAAAACGTGTAGAAAAAGCAATGGAAACATTACATGTAGGACAAGCGATTGATGAAATCTTTACATTATTAAAACGTTGTAACAAATACATTGATGAAACTACACCTTGGGTGTTAGGAAAAGATGAAACGAAAAAAGATCGTTTAGCGACTGTACTGTACAACTTATTAGAAAGCATTCGTTTTGCAGGTGTGTTACTACAAAGTTTTATGCCAGATACAGCAGAAAAAATGCTTGATGAATTAAGTACATCTATGTGTGATATAGGTAGCTTAAAAGAATTTGGAAACCTAGAATGTGGACGTACATTAGATAGTAAACCAGAAATTTTATTTGCACGTATTGATGCGAAAGAATTTATGGAAAAATTAGAAGCTGATAAAAAACAAGAAACAAATAAAGTAGAGAAAAAAGAACATGTAGATGAAGTAGCAGAAATTACAATCGAAGACTTCACAAAAATTCAATTAAAAGTAGGAACAGTAATTTCAGCAGAAAAGCATCCAAAAGCAGATCGTTTACTTGTGGAAAAAGTGGACTTAGGTGATGAAGTTCGTCAAATTGTCAGTGGGATTGCATCTAACTTTACACCAGAGCAATTAATTGGTCGTAAAGTAGTTGTTGTGTCTAATTTAAAACCTGTAAAATTACGTGGTGTAGAAAGTCAAGGAATGATTTTGTGTGCTGCCAATGATGAAGATTTAGATATTGTAAGTATTACAAAAAATCTACCAAATGGTACAATCGTAAGGTAATATGAAACAGAAGCAAAAGTTTCAATTATACGCGATTACAATATTATTGTGTATAATATCAATAGCTTTCTTAATAAAAGGTATTCAAAAAAATAGTATTGCATATGTAATAGTTTCTATCGTATTGGCTATATTGATGTTGACAAGAATTGCGATTTTACGTTATTTAAGAAAGCATGACATCGATAATTTTCAATAAATTTAAGTCTAGAATTTTTAGGAAATACTTGCGAATAAAAGTAATACTTGATATAATAGTGAAGAACTTACTTTGGACTCGCATGAAGTCTAAGGCGGAAGGAGAGTTAAATTATGAAAAAAGGAATTCACCCAGAATATAACCGTATTATGGTTAAATGTACTTCTTGTGGTGCAGAATTTGAATCTGGTTCAACTGCGAAAGAATTACGTGTTGATACTTGTTCAAATTGTCATCCATTCTTTACAGGACGTCAAAGATTTGCTGCTGCTGCAGGACGTATTGAGAAATTCAACAAAAAATACGGAATTAAATAAGCGTCTTAAATTTAAAAGCGGGGTTATTACCCTGTTTTTATTTTGATTTTTTTATTAAAAGATTGGAACTATGAATGGTTTCATGTATAATAAGATTGTTCGTATATTAGAAAGGAAAAGCGCACATTATCGAAGATAATGTTTGTATAATATGGTGAGAATTATGTATCAACAATATAAAGAAGGTTGGATTGAAGTAATTTCTGGATGTATGTTTGCCGGAAAAACAGAAGAGCTTATTCGTAGAATAAAGGTTTTAGAATATGCACAAAAGAAAATTGCTGTTTTTAAACCTTGTATTGATAATAGATATAGTGAGCATTGTGTTGTTTCTCATGCAGGAAGTAGTGTGGAAAGTTTTAATATTTCTTGTGCCCATGATATATATGATTATGTGGATGACACATATGATGTAATAGCAATCGATGAAGTGCAATTTTTTGATAAAGAAATTATAGATGTTTGTGAGTATTTTGCAGATAAAGGAAAACGTGTAATGGTGGCAGGATTAGATATGGATTTTCGTGGAGAGCCATTTAGTGTCATGCCTGATTTATTTACATATGCAGAATTTGTAACGAAATTAACAGCAGTATGTACAAAGTGTGGGGCTCCGGCTACTAGAAGTCAACGATTAATCGATAATAAAGCAGCTCGCTATGATGATCCAATCATACAAGTTGGAGCGAGTGAACAGTATGAGGCACGTTGTCGTCATTGCCATGAGGTTCCTGGAAAATCAAGTATACAACAGCATTTAAGAGAGAGGAAATAGGGATGGAACCAATATTTAAGGACTATGAATTTCAATGTGTATTAAATTCAATGTATGAATTAAAAAATAATAAGCAATTGCAGGAATTAGAAGATTTAGCAAATCAAACATTAACACAGGCGAAGTATCGGAAAAATAAATATGTTATATGTATTTCATATTATTATTTAGCGGAAGTATCATTTATAAATGGTAAGCATAATAAGTGCATTGCGTATTGTTGGAATATAATTAGAGAATATAAGAAAAAAGAATATGATGAGTTATATGCACTAAATTGTAATTTATTAGGAAAAGCATATGGTTCGATACAAGATAATGTAAACGCCTTAACTTTTCTTTTAAAAGGATATTATATCACATTGGATCAGCACTTACATGATATAGAAATTCGTATTTTAAGTAACATAGGTACGCTGTATTTTCATTTAGAATATTATGATGATGCGATTAATTTTTATAAAAAAGCAATGAAAAAAATCAGTCAATGCGGAATTGTAGAAGAAAGCATGTATCAAGTTATTATGATAAACATTATAAGTGTGTATGTTCGTAAACAAGATTTTGATAATGTGAAAAAATGGGAAATCTTATTTAAGAAAGAATTTCCCAATATTGAATATACATCAGAATTTGAAGGGTATGTAGCGAATAAAATTTTGGATAGTTATCGTAAACAAGATCATGTCTCTTTAGAATTTTATGTGGAAAAATTAATTAAATATTCTCAACAAACATGGATTGATATATATACAAAGCAACTATTATTTGAAACAGCAAAACGTTGTTTAATAGCTAAGCAATATAAGTTGGTTGAAAGATGTCTGTCTTGTGCGAAGGAATTTATTGGAGAAGATGATATACGTACGAATTACCAATTATCTATGTTATATGTAGAATTATATAAAGCACAAGATGACACAATTAATTTATTAAAAGAATATGATAACTTTTATATGTTAAGTAAACAAAACATAGAAGAAGATAAGCGTATTGAATATCAAGGATTGAAAAATAAATTAGAATTAGAGGCAGAATTATATGCGAAACAACATTTAATAAAAGAAAATGCTGAACTAAGTGAAAAAATGGAAAAAGACTTATTTACAGGAGTACTAAATAAATTTTCTTTTATTCAAAAAGTTGACCATGATTTAAGTGTTATCACAGATGATTCATATAGTATATTAGTGGTGATTGATGTGGATGATTTTAAAGGAATTAATGATCACTATGGACATTTAGTTGGTGATGAAGTGTTAAAAAGTATTTCGAATGTCTTATTAAAAATGACGAATGAAACTGATATTGTAGGAAGAATTGGTGGGGATGAATTTTGTATTTTTATGAATTGTATAAAAAGTATGGATTTAATAAAGAATAAGTTAAACATACTGATGGAGGAAATTGGCAAAATTCAAATATCTTGTGCTAATGAATACCGTATAAAAGTAAGTATTGGGGTAGCTGGTGTAAGAAGTTCTTGTGATTTTAAAACTTTATTTGAAAAAGCTGATGAAGCACTATATTCAGCAAAGAAAAAAGGAAAAAATATTATGGTAATACGACATTAAGAAGCTGTTTTTACAGCTTTTTATATAAAAGTTTATGAATGGATAGAAACATTAAGAAAAATATAGTATAATTAAATGACATTATACTATTAAATAAGGAGATTTAGAATGAAATTTATCGCACAGAATACAAAGTATCAAGCTTCTATTGATACTTTTATACACTATAGAGATAAAAAACAAATACAAAATATGTTTGAAGCATCATTTAAATTATATGCAGAAGCTTGTAATGATTGCGATATCCAAGTAATTAATTATGCAAATTATTTTCTTGCGGAAGCTTACTTTTATTTAAATGATTTAGAAAAATGTTATGCTAAATGTTGGGAATTAATTGAATATTATGATCGTAACATTAAAGATATAGTCTATGTAATTACTTGCAATTTGTTAGCGTTAATATATCAAGAAAAATCAGATTTGCATAATGCTATTATGTATTTTTTTAAAGGGTATCAACAAGCACAAGTAGAAAATTCTAAGGAGTTTGAATTAAAAATATTGAATAATATAGGGGCATTATTTTTTGATGTAGAGTGTTATGATGAAGCATTGTATTATTTTATGCAGGTATTTGAAGCAATAGATAATAAGAATGATTATGCTGAAATATATGAAGTAACACTAGTGAATATTCTAACTTCTTATACACGTAAAAAAGACTTAAAGAGTGCAATGGAATGGGAGAATAAATATCAATATGTGTTTAAAAAACCAATTAATATAATAGGGAAATTGGGTTATATGTCTTATAAAGTAATTCGCGATGCTTATAATCATGATTTAGTATCTATGAAAAAAAATTTAAATTTGTTTTTAGAAGAATCAAAAGAAAATTGGACAGGGTATATTTCTTCTATGTTAATATTGGATGCTGTAGAAGCTTGTTTATCGGTTAATGCATATGATGAAGCGAATCAAGGCTTTTCTTTAATTGAACAAGAATCAGAAGATGATTATAAATTGAAATTAAAGATGACAGATTTATATGTGCAAATGTATAAGAAAACAAATAATAAAGATATGTTAATAAAATGTCTTAAAGTATATTATGAATATCATCATAAATTGAGTGAAAAAGATTCGGAGATAGAATTTAAAAACCTAAAAAACATTGTACAATTAGAAGAAGAGCGCTATTTGAAAAAACAATTGTTGAAAAAGCAAATAGAATTATATACAAAAAATGAACATGATGAATTTTTAAATATGTTGCATAAAAAGAGTTATATAGAACATGTAAATGCATATTTTATGAATAAAGATGCATATCAATACGCAGCTTTTGTAATTGTTGATGTGGATAATTTTAAATATGTAAATGATACATATGGGCATATGATTGGAGATAAAGTATTAAAACAATTATCTGAGATTTTTAAATGTAATTTAAGAAAAGATGATATTATCGGTAGAATAGGAGGAGATGAATTTAGTTTTACATTAAAGGATATCAAAGATAAAGAGTGCATAGGAATAAAATTACAATATATTTTGGATGAGGTAAATCAAATCAAAGTAGAAGGGTTGCATGAAAATATATCTGTGAGTATTGGAGGTGTCATTACTAATCAAAATGTAGAATATGAAGCTTTATTAAAAGTTGCGGATGAAGCTTTATATGATGCCAAAGCGAAAGGTAAAAATACATATGCAATCATTGATAAATCTTAATAAATAATGTAGAATATATTTTATATAATAAAACTTTAAGAAAG
>CAJFOG010000108.1 GCA_904395785.1 uncultured Eubacterium sp.
CATAAAGAAAATGAAGTTGTCTCATCGACAACTTCATCAACAATATTTTTAATTATTTCACCTGTCTACTTGACAGGGGCGGTTCAACCATTATGTTGAGTTTTTGTTGTTTTTCTTAATATCAGTAAAGTTAATATTACCATAAAGAATAGTAATACCATACAGTATCCTATCGTATATTTCATAAGTAATAAGATATCAAATGATAAGGTTGTGAGTGATTGAATTAGATACGTAATCATACAGTCAATACTAATAAATAAGAAAATTGAAATAGTTGTGAATATGATTGCTCTTTGAATAAATTGTATTTGGATGTTCTTTTTGCTCATTCCAATAATATTCAGCAAAGATAATTCACGTTTTATTTGTGCCATGTATTGGGATAATAAATTAAATAATACAAATACAGCGATTAACATGATTGTGAAATGAAAGCCATAGATAAAGATACGAATTGCACCTTGATCCTTTTCAAACTGCTTCATATTTTCCACATGGTTTTGAACATATATCAAATCGTTATCTTGAAGAGAAGACATTGTGGATAATGCAGATGCAATTTCATTAGATTGTTCACTTTGAATTTGTATATCCCCACTTACATATGTGGAGGGATATGTATTCATCCATTGTGATGTTAAAGATGGTGGAATTAATGCAATCATATCATCTAAAGTAGAAATAGGTAATGTTTCATCATATATCTGTGTATAGGGTACGGATGATATTTCTATTTGTGAACGACCACTATCTAAAATATGAATATGCATTTCATCATGTAATTGATTTGAAGCATTTTGATGAACAAGGATAATATCTTGATTAGATAGATTATGTTTTTTCAATAAATTTTGATAAGTAGTCGCATCAAGTGTATATCCTGTCACAGTCATATCTCCTATATAAATTTCATGTTGTATACTATATTGTATAAAGCATTCACTTGCTTGATATGTTGTACAAGTTTGCTGCATTTGATGTAATGTTTCATTAACTTGATTAGCATTATGAGAAAATAAATTAAATGATGCAGTAACATCATATGCATTCGCTACAAGTGTTTTTTGTTCTTTTAACCAGTTTTTCACAATATATTGTGTTGTTAAGAAAAGCGTAGAGCATATGGTTAATGTAAGAATAATATATCTACTATATCCTGTTCGGATAGTATCTAATAATGCAATTCTTAATTGTAATGGAAGTCTATGAAACTTCACATTTCTAAAGTGAAGTTTTAATCTTTTAGGTTTATGAGTTTTTTTAATCGTAAGAAGAAAACTTAAGATAAAAATAACTAGAATAATACTGCATAATAAAACGAGATGTTCATTTTCCAAAACATACTGAAAAGGAATGGATAGTTTTAAATGCTGTGTTAATAAATTACCAAATATGTAGAATACCAAATACCATAAAAGTAGACTGCTACATAAACTTATACAAAATAAAGTTCCACATAATAAGAAAAATTCAAAAAATATACATACTATTACTTGTTTCTTCGTAGCTCCTAACATATGGAGTTGTGTTAGATAAGTTTGTTTTTTATGTAAATAAAGTGAAGTTGCGTTATAAATAAAAATAAATGCACATAGACAAAGAAAACTAATAAATATTGGGTATGTTACTTCAAAACTTTTGTTTAAATGATATTTTACATTTACTACTTCTTCATTTAATATGAACGTTTGACTTTCGGAATAAAAGTTTTGAACATATCCATCTTTTATATTTGCATATACTGTGAAAGCTTGTGTAGTATCATCTAAATACGTATAAAAACGAGTAATAGGTAAATCTAAGACTTCTCTGATAATACCTGTAATGGTATACGTATGTTTTGTACCATCATCATAGACTGTTATTTTGTTACCAATTGTATAGTTTGTACTATTTGAAAAAGATTGTTCAATTAATAATTCATCTGTATTTGTAGGATAAGTTCCTTCTATTAATGTGATTGGTAACACATCAAAATTTGTGACAGCACGAAATGATTCTTCTCTAGTATTCTTATAATAAGGTAAATATTCTTCATACATAATAGGAGTAAGTTGTTCATTTATCAATTGCTTATCATAGTCATTTAGGTAATTAATACCTTGATAAGCATAAGATACATCCCATGCCCCATTTTGTTTTTGTGCTAAACGTAAAGCGTAATCATCATAAGAATCTTTTATAATAAAAGCAGTGGAAATTAAAAATGTGGATAAAAATATAATAATGATAAAAGGGAGAAACAATGTTTTATGTGCTTTTATGTAGCGTATTGATAAATAAAGTAATAGTTTATAATTCATCCACAATTACTCCATCTTTAAAATAAATAATACGATCTGCTTGATTCGCAACATGTTGATGTGTGATTAATACGATTGTTTTCCCTAATTGTTTCATATGTTTAAAGATATCTAAAATAATTTGTGTGTTTTGGCTATCTAGGTTTCCTGTAGGTTCGTCAGCCAAAACAGTTGGTGTATTTGCGACTAAAACTCTTGCGATTGCGACACGTTGTTGTTGACCACCAGATAATTCATGAATAAATGCATTTCGTTTATTTTGTAGACCAAGCGTATCAAAGATTTGATTTAACTCTTCTTCACTAGGTTCTTTTCCATCAAGTTGTGCTGTTAATTTCACATTTTCTTCTACCGTAAGAAAAGATATTAAGTTAAAAAACTGAAATATAATACCGATTTCTTTTCTTCTTTTTATTGCCATCTCTTCTTCTGAAAGTGTTTTGATATCTACTCCATCAATCAAATAACTTCCTTCATAATGTGTATCAATACCACTTATGATATTAAATAAAGTAGTTTTTCCACTACCACTTGTCCCACATATCGCAACAAACTCTCCTTTTTTTTATTTCCAAGGAAACATCATGTAATGCAGTACAAGCATTATCCTTTGTACCATATACTTTAGTGATATGTTGTATTTGTATTGTACTCATATATTCTACCTCCTCCTTATGGTCATTATATAGAACTAAGGGAACAAGGTCAATGGAAGATAGAAAAACCAGTAACTTTACTAAAAAAGTTACTGGAATTAAACTTAATCTCTAGTATGTTTCCAATTGCCAAATCTTGAGTGGTCCTCTAAATTACTTACAGATAATAGACTGATGGCATGCAAACTAAAAATACATAAAGCAGAGATTAAAATATATTTTTTTATAATGTTTTTCATACAATATCACCTCAATTGCATTTTATCATAATTGTATGGTAAATGTGTTATATTTTGTCAACAGACTATTCATATTTTGAATTTCAATAGTTTCTATGATATGATTTTTTATAGGAAGGGGATGAAGGGTATGAATATAGAAGTACTAGATGATGTAGAATTAATACAAGCGCAGATAATAGGTTTAATTATAAAAAATGAGCGTGAAAAAAAAGATATAACTGCAATAAAAATTGCGAAAGATTTAGGAATTAGTAGGCAGTACATATCAGAAATAGAACGAGGAAATAGAAAAATATCTTATGCAGTTATTGATAAAATATTTGAATATTTAAATGTTAAATTTGAGTATAAATACAATAAAAAAGTATTAGATGAATTTTATTCTTTTCTAAAATATTATTATCTTAATAATATGGAAAAGGCTAAACAAAAATTACAGAAAATTATTAAGAGTGCTTATCGCTATACATTTGATTATCCAACAATTATTTTAAGTGAATATATTTTATCTAGATTAAATCATAATACGTATGAATTATCACTAAATTTTATAAAATATGTGAAAAAAGAATTATATACATCTTTTCTATATTTTAAAGCACATGAGTATTATATAGATAGGAAATATTCTAAAAGTTTAGAATGTATAGAACAGGCAGTGAAATATATACGACATCTACATGCATCTATTCAGTTTATAGCAATTATTTATTATTTAAAAGCTTTGGTATTAGATGATATATGTGATTATGTCGCTTCAATTAAGTATAATGAGAAAGCAATTAAAGAATTTATGAAAGACTACAGTTTACAAAATGTTCTGTATAGTATGCTTCATCAGGCAATCGCTTATGCTAATCTAGGTCTTTTTAAGGAAGCAATGAAAATCTATAATGAAATTTTAGAAAAATCATCTATGATACAAGATAAAAAAATTATGAAAATGGTGAAATATAATGTATGTACATGTTTATTTTTAAACGGGAAATATAATGAGATTTTAAAGTTTTTTAACAAACATATGATAAATGATAAAGAGCCTTATATGGGAGAAGAATATTTATCATTTAATGAAGATATTAAAATAATATTATCTAAAGTTTATTATGAACTAGGGGATAAAAAAAGAAGTTTATCTTATTTTAAACGTATAAAAGTAGAAAATATAGAAGATCAGTTTATGAAAAACTTTATAGATATTCATAGATATCGATTAGAAGATGATTTGAAATCTTATGAGAAAGCATTACATAAATGTTTTAATGAAATATCAGAGAAAGATATTATACATACAAAGATATTTATATTGAAACATTTGATGAAGTACTATGAAGATATAAAGGATTATGAAAAAGCATTTACATATGCAAAGATGATATTTGAAATAACAGAACAGATGAAAAAATAATGTATTGTAGGTTTGTCTGTTGACAGATTTATTGTTTTATTAATTTTTTTTGTGTAGTATGTAGATGGATAAAGGGTTACAAGGCGCTTAGTTCATTATCTTTGTCTAATAAATTAGAAATTTTAAGAAGAAAATTACGATGGAGGGATATTTTATGTTAAAAGCTACAAAAATTTTAGCTCTTTCTCTGGCAATGATGGGTTTAACAACAACAGCAGTATTTGCAGATTCAAAAACAATTGGCCACAATAGATTAGGTTCTTTACAATACGGAACATTTGAAACATATTGTAACGATACTTCTACTTCACATTTTTATTCAATTAGTGGAAATGCAAGTAGTAGAAGTGCTAGATTATATGTCTATATAAAAAATTCATCTGGAACAACTGTAGCAAGTGATTCATCGACTTCATATTCGACATTTGCCATTGCTAATTGGACTAGAAGTAATAAGACTACTCATTCTCATGGGGCAACTAGTGCTTTAGTTGAATAGAGGATAAAGCAACTAGAATTCTAGTTGCTTTTTTAATAAGGGAAAGGAAGGAACGAATGAAAAGACTATTATATATATTTACTTCATTAGCATCTTTTATCGTATTTTTTATAGGGTTTCAATTACATGCTGAAAGACAGTATGCGCAAGTTATAAACTTTGAACAAGCATATGCACAACAACACCATCAAGAAATATTGACTATATTTTTGAGATTAGATGATAAGCAAGTAATGTCTGAATTAGCACAATTTTTAGATTATCACACATATAGTGCAAGTAGTCATTATGAAGTTAAAAATCATGAGTTATATAAGACAAATATGATATTTTTCTATACAAAAAATAAATTAAATAACTTATCATTTTTTAAGACAAAGGAAGGTAAGTATATAGACTTTTCCACAAATCATACATCATATCTGAGTTCTAATATAAAGGATGAAGAAAGTGTAGATACCTTACAATTTTTAGATAAAAAATATGATAAAGGATATCAAGATACTATCCAAATACGGCAGTTATTTTCCTATATGGATATTGCAAAAGAGAAGGTTGAAATGCCTGTATATATTATATGTGATGATAGACAACAAGCTTTTGAACAGTTACAGTCTTCTAATTTATATAAATATCTTAGTGATGAAGTTGAGATTGATGATGAACATGAAGGAGTTTTTTTCTTATCATTAGATAATAGATCTTCTATTATTTTAATCATGATAGTGTCTATCAGCTTTTTCCTAACATTATGTTGTGATATTGTATCTTATCAAAAGGAGATTTGTGTAAGAAAATTACATGGAATGTCTAGTGCATATATTTTTAAAAAGTTATATAGGAAAACATTAGGGAAAGTATATGGTCTATATATTTTCATCATTATCTTATGTTATTTTATATGGTTAACATCTTTTCAAGAAATACAATTTCCTTTTTTAATGTACCTAGGAAGTATGAGTGTTTTATTTTTTGTATTATTAAGTGTGGCATGTGGGGGTGGATATGTATGTATTCTTTTCATAAATACTAGTACATATTTAAAGAAAAAAAGTCATATGAACTGGGTAATTTATAGTACTATAATATTAAAGGTTTTTATGATTGTGCTAATCTTGCCATCATTCTATACAGGAAGTGTGCAGGGAATGAAGGCAGTACAAACATCTTTGGAATTATGGAAGTATAAAGATAAATTACAACATAACTTATTTGTTGAGGGATTAAATGTGGAAATTGAGAATATGCCAGAAGTATTGCATAAAATCTATGAATATATGGAGGAGGAAGGAGCAATTTATCAAGATTTTTCACAAAATATGAAAAATTTGCAGTTGCATCAAAGGTTTCCAGATAAAATAGAAAAGTTTGAACATCCTTTTTTGATTGTGAATACTAAGTATTTGGAAGATTATATATTAAAAACAGTACAAGGGGATACAATAGATGTTCATCATTTAAAAAATCATACAGTATTAGTACCAGAAAAGTACAAAGGTGTAGATTTACGCACGTATGTTCATGAATATACAAATATTATTTATATAAAAAATGGATTAAAAGTTGTGAATCATTATCCATTGATATTAGATAACGAACAAAGAGTTGTAGAAAATCCAATTATAGAGGTAAGAATTACGTCAGATGAGGGTATAGATTGGACAGGCAGTAGTTTGATGTTACCATATACAAAGCAAACATTAGAGAAATTTCAGACATATCTAGAGAAACAAAATCTTATAAATATCGTTACATTAGATACAAGTAAACAACTATATATAGATGTTGTAGAGAAGTATAAGGATCAAATGATTCAATTTATGACGATTTTTATTGTGTATATCCTTTTGTTGATAGCTTTTATGTATCAGAATATGTATTTGTATTTTACAGAAAATAAAACATTCATTGCGATTAACTATTTATCAGGAAAAAGTTTCTTACAAAGATATAGTAGTTATCTTGGAAATCAGATATTTGTATATACGTTAAGTTTTGCGATAGGATATTGGATATTACATTTAGAACCGTTATTTTTATGTATCTTTAGTATTGGTTCTATATTGATACAAATAGGTATGATGAAATGGATGGTTACTGTATTTGAGCGTAAACATATTGTTACGATATTGAAGGGAGAGTAAAGAAAATGGAAGATGTAGTTAAAGTAGAAAATATTATAAAGGCATTTGATGAGCATCAAGTGTTTCAAGGATTTTCTATGCACATAAAAAGAAATGAATTTGTGGTAATCAAAGGAAAAAGTGGGTGTGGAAAATCTACATTATTGAATATGCTTGGATTATTAGATGTTCCCGATAGTGGACACATTTATTTGTTTGGCGAAGAAGTGAAACCTTTTTCTACAAAAGCTGAGAAACTTTTAAAATATAAGATAGGGTATTTATTTCAAAATTTTGCTTTGTTAGAAAATGAAACTGTTTTATATAATATTATGCTTAGTATAGAGCATCATAAAATGAAAGATAAGGAAAAACTTATTAGTGAAGCATTAGAGAATGTAGGATTAAAAGGATATGAACATAAAAAAGTATGTGAATGTTCAGGTGGGGAGCAGCAAAGAATAGCAATTACGCGGTTATTGATAAAACCTTGTGAACTTATATTGGCAGATGAACCTACGGGAAGTTTAGATGTTGATAATAAAAATATAATATGTGAACTTTTAAAGTTACTACAAGAAGAAGGAAAAACAATTATTGTAGTAAGTCATGATGATGAAGTATTAATGTATGCTGATCGCATTATTACTATATAAGATGACATATATGGAAATTTGTAGTAGTTAATTATTGTATATGTTCATTTATTTATATTTTGTTTAACGAAAAAACATTAACTATACTGAATGATAATTCAGATGATAAAAATCTTACTTAAATAAAAAGGCATTAAAAAATCCTGGTCCAATTTAGTTATATAAAGGGGTGTTTTATATGAATGCTTATCGCACGTTTAGTAAACATATGATATCTAATAGTAAGAAAACTGTGAGAATTAAACTTGCAGTTTTTCTGCTTACTATGATGACGAATATATTAATTATTAGTTTCTTTAGTTATATTGAAACTTCTAAAAATAGACTTTTCCAATTATATGGAGAATGGAAATTTGTGATTCCTGACTATGCTGAGAAGGAGCATACATATGGAGGAGTTAGCTCAAACATCGCTACTATCACAATGAAAAATAGTAAGAATGAATATACAGAGTTAGGACCTATATCGACAATAGATGAAAAAGTGGAAGAATTATTTCATCTTCAATTATTGTCAGGTAGAATGCCAGAAAATGAATCAGAAATTGCTGTGGAAGCTACAACGCTTTCTTCACTAGGAATTGATTATAAGGTGGGTCAAAAGGTTACACTTCCAGTGAATGGAGAGGAAACCATGAGTTATGACTTAGTTGGTATTATTAAACCATATAGATATCGATGGTGTTTATCTGATAAAAGTATCATACCAACTGCCATTATTAAAAAAGAAGCTTCACAAGAGAAAGTTTTATGGTTAAGTGAACAAGAATATAATCAACATGAAAATGATATAATTGCGTTAGGATTTGAGAATACATTTGCCTATGATCAAACTTTATTATCTAGTAGTATGAATTGGTTTTATATACTATTATTTATCACAATGTTACTAATTGTATTTATATTAATTTTCTTTATTTCAAAAAATAGTTTTAAATTTATTAAATTAGAATTAGATATATTAGATAAATTAGGTATTTCTCTACAGGATAAAAAGAAGATACGAAGATGGACGCTTTACTATTTGTGTAAATTAAGTATTCCTTTCAGTTTTATATTTAGTATTATCATTTTTTATGTTCTTTCTTTAGTTACAAATGAATTTACAATTAGAATACCATTTTTAATCTGTATTATCATAACATTGTTTATAACTTTTATTTTATTCATGACATTCCCATTGAAACAAGCAAAACATAACAAAAAGATACAAAAAGTATCTATAAAGAAATATCGTTACTTATTGTATGTAAACAAAAAATTCAACGTGTTATCTTATAGTATTAGAAAAATACAAATCCTTAAGTTTCATTATCTCTATCTTATATGTTTGACATGTATTTATGCTTTTATTACTATATTTTGTATATTTTCTTATGTAAAATGTATAGAAAAAAGTCAGATTGAATTAAAACAAGAAACTGAATTTGACTATGTTATAAGTTTTAATAACTACTATATACATGAATCCAATCCATATGGTGTTAACTCTAATGATATAGATACTTTAAAAGCAATGGAAACGATTTCGGATGTATTCACAATAAAAATGAATGATGCAAATTATACATATGAAAATCAAGATAAAAGTGAAAGTTGGGATAACTATATAAACTACTTGAATTATAATGCAGATAATATCTCAGTAAATGATAATGAAAGAAGAAATCCAATTATTTTAGGATTTAGTGAAAGTGATAAAATAAAGGATATATTTGCACCTTATACCACAAAAGATTTATGGCAAGATAATTATGGTATGGTGACAAACTTTTATTTTAAAATTGAGTATGTACAGGAGCCTACAAGTAATGGAGGGATGACAATATTAAGCACACGAGAAAATGATAGTGAAGGTAGGATAAATGATTTATATTTGAAAGAAAATACTGTATTAAATTTCTCTAATAATATAAAAGTTTCTCTATCACACGTGTTTGATGAGTTTTCGATATATAAATGGTTAAATATGTTTGATACACCTTATACGGTTTCCGTAGGAGATCAAACATTTAAAAAAATATTCCCAGATCATACAAAAGTGCAATTTGTCTATATAAAAACAAATGATGAAGCAAACTTTACAACAGATCAACAAATTATGAATATTTTTTCCAAATATGATAATATCAGTATTCAAAATGCTAGATTGCATAAAGAAAACATAAAAAATGACTTACATATGCAGTTACTCTTAATTTCAATGATGCAGGTTATTGCGACAATTAGTTGGATCCTATTTTATATAAGAATATCTAGTTTAAAAGAAGCATCTACTGAGAAAATGAGACAAATATTAGTATATTTAGGAATTGATTATACATTCTTTATATGGAATTCATTGATGGAAGCATTATTAATAGCTGTAGTAAGTTGTATAGGTGCATATGCATCGTATCATTATTTTATAAAACATATGACATTTGAAACAATTTGGTTTGAAGTAGTTCAAACACATAACATTGTTGATTACATTAATGGCTATTATCCAATGATTGTTGTGGCAGTTTTATGTATTGTATGTTTTGTATTTATTTTAGAATTTAGTATGCAAAGAGTAAGGAGTAAGTAATATGGCTTTTATTGAAGTAAAAGGATTAACGAAAGAGTATGCGACACAGTATAGGAAAATAAGTGCTGTGAATGATATTTCATTTGTGTTAGAAGAAGGAGATTTTGTAGCTATTAAAGGAAAAAGTGGAAGTGGTAAAAGTACGTTATTGCATTTATTAGCAGGATTAATGATTCCAGATAAAGGGGAAATTAGTATAGATGGTGTCGTTATATCTAAAACTAATAAAAAAGATATACAGAAATTTAGAAGAGAAAATATTGGTATTGTTTTTCAATCTTTTGAGTTATTACCATATCATAATATATTAGAAAATATAGTAATTCCATTACATATTAACCACATAGCAGTTGATATGGATCAAGTAGAAATGCTTTTACATGAAATAGGAATATATCATTTGAAAGACGCATTTCCAAATGAATTATCTGGAGGAGAACAACAAAGAGTTGCGATTGTAAGAGCATTGGTTCATAATCCTAAATTATTATTGCTTGATGAACCGTCAGGAAATCTTGACTCTATAAATACACAAATTCTTCTAGATTGTCTAAAAAAGATACATAAGTTAAAAAAACCAACAATACTTTTAGTAACACATGATGATGAAGTTGCGAATATTGCATGTAAAAAAATGGTGATAAAAGATGGAAAGATAGAACGTTTTGGTTGAACTGTAAATAAAGGTGAAATTGATTAAAAATAAGAAGGAATAGTTTAATATTAGAGGTAGTAAGACAGTTTTATTATGGTATAATGATTGTATGTATTTAGGAGGATTAGATATGAATAAGAAAATAAGTGTTATATTTATAGCAGTTGGTTGTTTATTATTGATAATTGGTATTGGGGCTGGTTATTATATATATCATTCTAACCATCCAGATATTTCTATAAGTATCGGTGGTGATTTAGACGATACAGATGGAGATTATGTGGAGCATATAACAATTGCGATAGGAGGTCATGCGAATATCCCTATTGCGGATACTATTGAGAATAAGTTAATAGAAATAGGTGATTGGAATAGTGAAGCAGTAGAAGATTTATTGAATAATTACCAAGCACCTAGAAATATTGTAGTATCAGGGGAAGTTAAAGATGGAAAAACTATTCTTCGTTATGAAGGAGAAGTTACTACCAAAGAAGGGAAAACAGAAGCATATTTAAATGAAAAAGAATTTAACTTTGTGTTAGTACCTGGAGAAAAATTATTAAAATAATTAGAAA
>CAJFOG010000109.1 GCA_904395785.1 uncultured Eubacterium sp.
AGATCGAGCCAAGCGCTTTCTCGCTTGGTGCCCGTATATAATACCAATTACCTTTTACTTTGTCAACATGTTTTTTATCTTTTTTTTGCTTTTTTCCACTTTTTTATTTCTACTTCTTTATTTTTCCACTTTTTATTGCCTCTTTAGTTTTTTACATCATATAGAAAAAGAACCTGATATTCCCAAATCAGATTCTTATTAGAAATTCTCTCTAATTTTTGCACATGTTTCATATTTAGCACATTCAGGTGTACATGCACGTTCTGCGATCAATCTTAGCTTTGCAGGTACTAATGTTGTAATTTCATCATCATCATATCCAACCACAAAACTTTTCTCATCTATCATAATTGGTCTTTTTAAAATAGAGGGATTTTTTTGTATAATCTCTACTAGTTCTTTTAGTGATAAATCCTCTAAATCTCTATTTAACTCTTGAAAAACCTTGCTACGTGTTGAAATAATATCCTCTGTACCATTTTCTGTTCTTTGTAATAGATATTTTATTTCGTCTTCTTTCAACAAAGTTGTAAAGATGTTTTTCTCTATAAATTTCATATTATTATCTTTAAGCCATTGTTTCGCTTTACGACAACTAGCACAACCTGGAGAAGTATATAAAATAATCATATGACCTTCCCTCCTTTTCTCTTTCTATTATAACTGATTGTTTTATAATAGAAAAGTTATTTTTTAAAATATTTACCATTCACTTGCTATTTTTGATAGTTAATAGTATCATGTTATTGATTTTAAATGCTATGACAAGGATATAGTAAAAAGTAATATAAGTTTTATAGAGAACCATGTTAGCTGAAAATTGGTAACTTATTTACTTTTGAATTGGACCCTTTAAGCAGTCTTAGGACCGGTTTCGCCGTTATCGAACAGTGATTTAGTATAAACTAAATAATAAGGGTGGTACCACGCATATCTGCGTCCTTAGTCTAGGTACTTTTTTTATACTCAAGAAAGGATGATATTATGAAAAAAATGCTAAGTGGCATAAAACCTACTGGAAGATTAACACTAGGTAATTATATTGGCGCAATTCGTAACTTTGTAAACTACCAAGATAATTATGAACTTTATGTTTTCATAGCAAATATGCATGCGATAACAGTTGCTCAAGATAAAACAGAGTTAAAGAAAAACACAAAAGATCTAATTGCTTTATATCTAGCATGTGGATTAGATCCTAATAAAGTTACTATTTTCTTACAAAGCGATGTTCATGAACATGCAGAGTTAGGATGGATTATGACTTGCTCTACTTATATGGGTGAACTACAAAGAATGACACAATATAAAGATAAAGCTGCAAAAGGAGAAATTGGTATTACTGCCGGTTTATTCACTTATCCATCTTTAATGGCAGCGGATATCTTACTATATGATGCTGATTATGTCCCTGTTGGTGTTGATCAAAAACAACATGTAGAACTTACAAGAAATCTTGCTGAAAGATTCAACCATCGTTATGGTGATACCTTCACAGTACCGGAACCATTAATTGCGAAAGTTGGTGCAAAAGTTTATTCTTTACAAGACCCAACAAAAAAAATGTCAAAATCTGAAGAAAATCCGAAAGGAACAATTGATTTATTAGATGATCCGAATATCGCAAAGAAAAAAATCATGTCTGCTGTTACTGATTCTATTGGAATTGTTCAGTATGATATAGATACACAGCCTGGTATCGCCAATTTATTAACTATTTTATCTTCTTTAACAAATGAATCTATAGAAAGTATTACAAAACGTTATGAAGGTAAAGGATATGGTGAGTTCAAAAAAGAAGTTGCCAATGCTGTTTTTGAATTCTTGACTAATCTTCAAAAAAACTACGTAGATATTTTAAAGAGTGGATTAGTGGAACAAGTAATTACTGAAGGTAATATGAAAGCATCAAAACTTGCTGCTAAAAAATTACGTAAAGTGAAACGTAAAATTGGATTTGAAATTTTTTAATAAATAACCACACAAAAAGTGATGACATTTATATTGCCATCACTTTTTATTCATATCTAATAAACAGAACGCACTTTATAAACCGATAATTATTATATAAGGAAAAAATAACCTAATACAATAATACCTAATATAATTCGATACCATCCAAATACTTTGAAATCATGTTTTTTAATATAACTCATTAAGAAACGAATAATAAACATCGAAACTATAAATGCTACCAGCATTCCTACTCCTAAAATTGCCCATTCTTGACCATTAAAGTTTAATCCTGCTTTCACAAGTTTTAAAAGGCTTGCCCCAAACATTACTGGAATCGCCAAGAAAAATGTAAATTCTGCTGCTATTGTTCTGCTGATACCAATCATTAATCCACCAACAATTGTAGCTCCACTACGACTAGTTCCTGGAAAAATTGCCGCAATCAATTGAAATCCTCCAATAATAAATGCATCGATAAAGGATAATTCTTGTAATGATGTAACTCTTGGTTTTTGATTTGCTCTTTTATTTTCAATAATAATAAACGCAATCCCTACAAGTACCAACATAACAGCAACTACTACTGCTGAATATAAATGTTCTTCTAACCATTCATCAAACAATATCCCCACAATTGCTGCAGGAATACAAGCAATTAAAATTTTAAACCATAAATTAATAATATCATAACGAATAACACTTTGATGTTTATGTTTAAATTGAAATGGGAATATTTTATTCCAGTATAATAATACAACTGCTAATATTGCTCCTAACTGAATCACAACTAAGAATACATTCCAAAATTCGGGTGAAACATTTAATTTCAAAAATGGAATTTCTTCTACTAAAATCATATGACCTGTACTACTAATAGGCAGCCATTCAGTGATTCCTTCAACAATACCATACACAACAGCTTTTAATAGTTCTAATATTAACATAGACGTTCTCCTTCACTTATATACTTTTTCACTAATTGCTTAAATATTTGCCCTCTTTCTTCATAATTTTTAAATTGATCATAACTACTACATCCTGGTGATAATATTACAACATCATTTGGCTTGGCTAATGTAATCGCTTGTTTAAAAGCTTGTTTCATGTCATCACAAAGTGTTACATTTGTAAAAATATCTTGAAATTTTTCTTTTGTTTGTCCAAAAGCACAACATACTTTGATTTTATGATTGTATACTTTTAGTTCATCAAAATAAACTCCTTTATCATGTCCGCCAGCTAACAATATTACATTTCCTTGAAATGCTTGTAATGCTGCTTGTAGTGCATGTGGATTTGTGGCTTTTGAATCATTATAGAAACGTATCCCCTGATATTCACCAACATACTCCATACGATGTTCAATACCATAAAAATTACGAATTGTTTCTTGAATATCTTCTATCTGAACTCCCATTCGATATGCCATAACCGCTGCCATACTAAGATTCATCAAGTTATACTCTCCTGGTACTTTCACATCTGATTCTAAAAATAGACATGTGCCATGCAACATAATCTTACCTTGATTACGATATACATCACAATCTTTATGTTGCATAGATATATCTATACAACGACAAGGAATTTTTTTGGCATACTGTAATACCATTTCATCATCAATATTACGTATAAACCATGCATCTTCTTTACAATTCTCATAAATTTTCATCTTAGATGCATAATACGCTTCTAAAGATTCCATATAATCTAAATGATCAGGTGCCAAATTACAAACTGTACTTACTGTAGGTGCAAATGTTTCAATACCTAATAATTGAAAATTACTAAGCTCAATCGCTATATCTTTTTCTTCAAATTCGTGTTCTAAAACAACTTCACTTAAAGGATATCCAATATTACCTGCAACTAATGCTTTTTGGTTTTTCTTCAACATCTCATATAATACTGTTGTGATTGTTGTTTTCCCATTTGTTCCCGTTACCGCAGCATAACGAAAATGTCTCGCAAACCAATACCCTATCTCAATTTCCGTATAAATTTTCACTTGTTTTTTCACAAAATAAGATACAAATGCTACTGTATATGGAATTCCGGGATTTTTCACAATAAACGCCCAATCTATCGTATACAAGACTTCTGGATGCCCTTGATCATATACTATAATCCCAAGCGCTTCTAACATTTCTTTTTCTTGAATGTTATTTTGATCTGTGATTGTTACATCATAGTTATGTCGCAATAATAATTTTGCTACGGCGATTCCACTTTTTGCTGCACCTATAATAAGTACTTTTTGCTTCATCCTATATCACTCCTAACCATAATCCAAGTAAGGCAAATACTAATTGTAAACACCAAAACATTAATACTACTTGAGTTTCTTTCATTCCTTTTAATTCAAAGTGATGGTGTAATGGTGCCATTTTAAATATTCTTTTTCCAGTTGTTTTGTAACTTGCTACTTGCAATACAACAGATACAACTTCCATGACGAATACTCCACCAATTAAAATCAACAATAATTCTGTTTTTAATACCATAGCAGTTGCTGCTAATAGACCACCAATTGCTAAAGAACCTGTATCACCCATAAAAATCTTTGCAGGATGTAAGTTAAAACGTAAATAACCAATCAATGCTCCACTAATTGCCAACAACATCATCGCCACATCTTTTTCACTTTGTAATAATGCAAAAATGATAAAAGGAAACATTGCAATTAACGATGTCCCTGCACATAATCCATCTAATCCATCTGTTAAATTTACCGCATTGCTTTCTGCTGTAAACATAAAAAAGATTAACACAAAATATAATAATCCTAATGGTATTGAAACATGCAATACTGGAATTGATAATGATGTATCCGCAATTGATTGATACCAAACATAAAAAATGATTGCTAATACCGATTGTAAGAAAAACTTCATAGAAGGTTTTAATCCATCATTATTTTTCTTAACAACAATTAAAAAATCATCTAAAAATCCGATAAATGCATATCCTAAATATGCAAATACAATTAATAAGAGTTTTGAAGATGAAAATGCATGAATATCTAACACTAACATCACAATAATAGGTATCACTACAAAAACGATTCCACCCATAGTCGGAGTTCCCGTTTTTACCATGTGTGATTGTGGTCCTTCTTTCCTTATACTTTGACCAAACTTAATCTTATGTAAGAATGGAATAAGTTTTGGCATAACAATTAATGTTGCCAATAAACTACATCCAAAAGCTAATAAATATGTTATTTCCAACTTATTTCCTCCTCATGTAATAAATCCCATATATATGTTTTATCATGGAAAGGATAATATACACCTTGTATTTCTTGTGTATGTTCATCTCCTTTTCCAGCGATTACTATTATATCATTTTTTTTCGCAATGTTAAGACAATGTTTTATCGCTTCTCCGCGATTTTCTATCATCTTATAGCTTCCACTTACTCCAATCATCATATCATCAAAAATTTGTTGTATCGATTCATCTCTTGGGTTATCTGTAGTTAATACGACAATATCACTCTCATCACAAGCAATTTGCGTCATCATTGCTCTTTTTTTACGGTCACGATTTCCCCCACATCCAAATAAACAAATGACACGATTTTTTTTCACAATATTCGCAAATCGTAAGATTTGTTGTAAGGCTGATGGGGTATGTGCATAATCAATCCATATATATCGATCTTCTGTATACAATACCTCCATACGTCCTTTTTCTGGTTGGAGTTTTTTTACATCATTTTGTAAATCCCCAATACAAACACCTAATAAATGAACACATACGATTGCTTGTACAAGATTATCAATGTTCCATTGCCCTAATAAACTTGTTTTAAAACAAACTCCAAATAATGTAAACTTACTTTGATGAATATCAAACTCTATATCTTCCTTTATATATTGAATTGGCTTTTCATAATCAATCGCAACATACATATCATCTGTCAATAACGCTGTAAATTCATGATAAAAGTCAGCATCTTTATATAATAAAATTTTCCCATTAGACTTTAAATATTTTCTTAACTTATATTTGGTAAATCGATAATGTGTTTTTGTTAAGTGATAATCTAAATGATCTTGTTGTATCGTTGTATATATTAAATAATCATATCGTAATAGTGCGATACGATTTTGATCAATCGCATGTGAACTTACTTCCATAACAATATATCTTATCTTTTTTTTATATGCTTCCTCTAGTAAATTTACAATCGTATATACATCTGGAGTAGTATTTCTAATTGTTTGTTTTTCACAATCCATATCAACTTCATGTGTTCCAATTCTTAATACTTTATAATCATGTAAACGTAATAACTGGGTAATCATTCCTGCTACACTTGTCTTACCATTCGTTCCTGTTACACCAATCACCGTCATATCTTGATAGCGATATCCATAATACAACTCTAATAATACTTGTTGAATATGTTGAATATTCTCACAACAATATACATTTTCTTCTTGTAAACATATATCACATAATACAACAGCTTGTTTTTGTAATGCTTCTTGTATATATTGTAACTGCTTTGTTTTACTTTGATGCTCACTTACAAATATCCAATCTTTTTGCACAATACGACTATCATTACTAATTCCTTGAATGATGCGATGATCTTCACATGCAATATGCAACAATGTCAATAATTCATGTAACTTATTTGTCACCAAGATAAATCCAAACCTCCCCACCTTCTTGTGTAAATACAGTTCCTTCTGTTGGTAATTGTTGTATAACATACTCACCTTCCCCAACAAAAGTAAACGTAATACCAGCTTGTTGAACTTCATCTTTCTTCTTTCCTACAAAGTTTTGTACTTTTATATTTTCTGTTTCTGGCCATACTAATTTTTTCTCTAATTGATCATCTGTCTTCTCTACTTTTAAATATGGTAATATATCCTCATAACAAGCTTTTGCTACAGGCGCAACAACTGTACCACCATATTGTATATCATTTTCTGGACTATCTACCGCAATATACAAAACAATTTGAGGATCATCCATCGGTGCTGCTGATAAAAATGATAAAATGTAATTAGATGTTGAATATACACCATTTTCTGCTTTTTGTGCTGTACCTGTTTTTCCACCTATTTTATAACCTTCTAAATATGCACCTTTTCCTCCACCATTTGCCACAACACTTTCTAATGCATAGCGCATCTGGTTACTTGTACTTTCACTAATAACTTTTCTTTTTACTGTTGGATTTTGTTTTACAATTATCTCATTAGTTACTGGATCATTAATACTTGAGGTAATATATGGTGTATATAAAGTACCTCCATTAATAATCGCACTAAATGCAGTTACTAATTGAATTGGTGTTACACTTAATCCTTGTCCAAATGCTACGGTTGCTTGTTCTAGTTCTGTCATATTTTCTTTTTTAAACATAATTCCACTAGACTCTCCAGGTAGATCAATACCTGTTTTACTTCCAAATCCAAACTTTGTTACATACTCATATTCCGCATCAAGTCCCATTCTACGTGAAATTTCCACAAACCCTGGATTACTTGAATTTTCTAAAACTTGAAGAAATGTTTGTAATCCATGTCCTCCTGCTTTCCATGATTTAATACGCGCTCCATTTACCATCTCATATCCTACATCCATATACGTATCTTTCATCATATCAAATAAATTTAATTCTAAAGCGCTTGCAAAAGTTACTGATTTAAACGTAGAACCTGGTTCAAAACTTTTCCAAATTGGTAAATTTCTATTATAAACATCACTATCATAATCTTCATAGTTATTCGGATCAAAATCAGGCTTAGAAACCATTCCTAATATTTCTCCAGTATTTGGATTCATCGCAAGTGCTAATGCAGATTCAGGGTGATAACGTTCCATTAAATTATTCATTTCTCTTTCCATGATACTTTGTATAGTTGAATCAATTGTTAACTGTACATTCATCCCTCTACCTGGTGCTTCATAATTTTCTTTATATAATGTGACATGGTGTCCTTTCGCATCAAAAGGAATTTTTAGTGCACCACTTTGTGCCGTTAATATATCGTTATATTGTAATTCTAAACCTGCTAACCCTTGATTATCAATTCCAGTAAATCCTAATACTTGTGCTAAAAAATTATTATTTGGATAATAACGTAAAGAGTCTTGTACCAAATATACTCCATTTAAATTTAAAGACTCTATTTGTTGTGCTTGTTTATCAGAAATCAACCTTCCTTCAGGTTGTATTTTTTGCGTACTCACTTTTTTGGTGATTGTTTCATAAAGCTTATTTTCATCTGCATCTAATATTTCTGATAATTTCGATGCGACAAGTTTAGCATCTTCAATCTGTGCAGGTACTACCATAACTGAAGTACTAGGAACATCATAGGCAAGAGGTTCTCCATTTTTATCTAAAATTGAGCCACGTAATCCTGCAACCGTAAAATCACGTTCCCATAATTCTTTTGCTTTCTCCATAATATCCGAATGATGAAAAATTTGCTCATATCCAAGTTTTGTTAGTATACATATAAAAATACCTATTGCACAAAAGAAGATAATCCGAATTCGTTGTTTCACTTTTTGTCGAAGCATACAGTCACCTCGATATAACATATGATAGTTTCTCTAGAAAAAGAACAAAAGAGCTAGTTTTGCCTAGCTCCTTTATATTATTCCATTGTCACGACAATGGAACTATTTTCACCTATTGTCTTCCCTGATTTAATATTTTGTTTTGTAACTGAACCATTTCCTTCCATTTCAATCGAAATACCTGTCAACATCCAAAATGCTGTTAAATCTTTTTTTGTCCATCCAATCATATTTGGCATTTTTAATGTAGAACCCTCTGTTAATAAGAATACTCTTTGTCCACTTACAATTGTAGTTCCTGCTTGTGGATATTGTCGAATAACACTGTTTCCATTCCCCAGCATTACAGTTTCAACTTCCATGTCTTCTAGCTTTTGATCTACATAAGCACTTGTATGATTTACAAGTGATGGCATTGTATACTCTTTCCACTTACTAAACGTTTGTTTCGAAGTATTTTCATTAGTATCACTTTCACCAGAAATATTTTCCGCAACAAGTGCTGCCTTCATAACTTCTTTAAAAGGATCCCCTGTATAATTCAAATAGTCCTTACTTTGGAATACATAATAAATCATAATTTTTGGATCATCTGCAGGTGCAGCAGCCATTACAGAGTTTGTATATGTATCACCATATACTCCATTTTCATTCGCAATTTCTCCTGTACCCGTTTTCGCAATAACACTCACATCATCCATCTGATAACGATGCCCTGTTCCATCATCATCATCCACAACAGCCTTCATTAATTTACGCACATATTCACTTGTTGCCTTAGAAATAGGAGTACCTACAGCTTTTGTAGTATATTCTTCCACAATTTCTCCTGTATTAGAATCTTTTATTTTTTCAACAACATAAGGACGTACCATTGTACCATCATTAAAAATAGCCGTATAAGCTTGTGCCATTTGTAAAGCTGTAATAGAAAGTCCTTGCCCAAACCCTGTATTTAGCTGTTCCGAAGCATATGTGAAGTTCATATTTCCTACTTGATTCGAAACAAAAGGAATATCTACCTCTTTTCTAAAACCAAATTTTTCAACATAATCTTTATAAATAGAAGGGTCCATATAGTTTGTTAAGATTTCACAAATCGCAATATTACTTGATAATACAAATCCTTTATCAAACGTTAACGTTCCATGATCTTTATGCAACGCATCATAAATTGGAGCTACTCCTCCAACTTTTACTTGACTACGATATATCTTCCCATTCTCATCTGTTCCAAAATAAAATACTCCACTACGATATGTTTTATTATAAGGATAATTACCAGAATCAATCGCTGCTGCATATGTAATTCCTTTCATAACAGAACCTGGTTCATATAAATAATCACTAGGAATATTTAACCAATTATCTTTCGCATCATGTGTATTTAAATCAAATGTTGGAAGTGATCCCCAACCTAGAATTTTTCCAGTCTCTACTTCCATGACTAGCCCCCATCCATATTCTACATTTACTTCTTTCATTGTTTTTTGTAAACTACTTTGTAAGGCTAATTGTACATTTGTATCTAATGTTAAATACACATCATTACCATTTTTCGCATACGATTCCGTATATTTTGTTCCCGGTAATACATTCCCTTTGACATCTTTTTGATATATTTCTAACCCATCTTCTCCTACTAAGTAAGAATTTAATGTTGCCTCTAATCCCATTTTTCCAACAATTTTTTGTTCTTCTTCATCATATTGTGCATATCCAATCAAATGCGATGCAAACGTACCATTCGGATAATTTCGATTAACAGTTTTCACAAAACCTATTCCTTGAAGATTCATTTCTTCAATTTTATCTTTCACAGATGGTGCTAAATTTTTTCCTTTAACTCCTAATTCTGTTTGGTAAAGCTTATCTGCTTTCGCATCAGTTAAAATCTTTTCAATAGAATCTTTTTTCATATCTAAGACTGTAGCTAATTTTTTTGCAGTTGTAGGAATATCTTGTATATATGCTGGAACATCTCCAATTCCTACTCTACTACTATCCATATACGCAATGATTGTATATGTATCTTCATCTTGCGCAATCACACTTCCATTACGATCATAAATCGTACCTCGATTAGCCTTAATAACCGATTGATTAGAAATACTTGGTTCTTTATAATCTTTCACATTTACACCACTACGAAAATGCTTTTGCGTCACCATAGTAAAAAGGACATTACATAAGATTAATGTCGTAACAACAGCCATCGTTATAATGATTCTACGTAATGCCTTATTCTTTTTTTGTTTCATTATACATCACACCTTACTCTTCTTTTTTTTCTTGCTCTCCCATAACCACAACCTGTTCTTGGTTTACTGAAATATCGTCATCTTCCACCATACTCAAAATGCGATCTCGGCTTTGAAGTTGTGTGACCTCATTTTGTAACCTACTAACTTCCTCTTTTAAATTAGCTGCTTCTTGCGCAACATTCGTCGCCTTTAATTGTAATTCATTATTATAAGCTTTTAAGCCGAATTTGGCTCCAAAATAAAGAACCACCGCTATTGTAAATAGTAATGTTGCAACACCTTCTAGTCGTAATCTTTTTTTTCTTTTTCTTTTCACCAATTTCGCTTTTGCCATATTTACTACCTTATCCTTTCAATTACA
>CAJFOG010000110.1 GCA_904395785.1 uncultured Eubacterium sp.
CGTAAAATCTTCCATATTATTTCCAGGTTCAATCGCAAATAACATATTAAAGAATACACACCAGTCATAGTCTTCATTTATCACACTTAATAAATAAGAACCTAATGTATGGACAAACACATCTGGTGAATAAAAATCTTCTCCAACTTCAATTGCACTTTCAAAATCCATCTTTGAACTATTTAACTTTTTAAATGTACGAAATAATGCGGAAATACGATCATTATTGCCCCCATCATATCGAATATCTTTGATAAATAAATAATGTCCTAAAATCGTCGATGTATTTTTTAAGTTTAATGTAAAACCTAATGATTCCCCCATCTTTTGGGCAAATAGATCATTAATAGCTTTTGAGATTTGTTTTTCAAAACTACTTTCAGTAATTCCTCCGCTACCATTTAAGGAGGTTTCTTGCATTTGATGGAAAATGATATGTAATTGTTTATCTGTAATTGTTAAATTGGCTTTTATACTAGAAAGAATAGATTTCATAAAATCATCATATACATAATAATTTGTATTTTTATATACAAGTTTATGTTCTATTTCTCCCCAGAAAGCATGGACAAGTGCTTTGATTTGTAATTCCATATTTACTTTTTGTCCATCCACAATGTAATACCCATCAATACGATATATAGAGAAACCATTTTTTTGAATTTGAGGTTGTTGAGACTGTACATCTAAATAAAAATTAGGATAATCTTTATGAGAATAATACCCATCTTCATGTCGACAATCCATCTTCTCTCTTAATAGCTTTAATACGATAGGTTCATCTTCAATAAAACGGCATTCTATACAACATCCAACCAAATCACTTAAGTTGTTTAAAATATCTTGTGCATTTGTAAAATCCATATAAAATCGATTTCGAACAATCTTTTCTCTTAAACTATTCGCTTGCTTGACTCTGGAATTAATCCCGATCACCATATCAGCTTCATGTCCTAATATGCAATATAATATTTCTTTTAATTGTGATTCAGCTTTTAAATATAAAGCATTATTTTTTTGTAATAATGCAAGGGTTTCTTCAATTACATCAAAAACTTTTAGACGCATGATGTTTACACCCCTTTCTGAAAATACATACGAGTTGTTTTTAAGTCTTGTGATAGTTGATCTAATAATGCTTGCGTATTTGCAAATTTTTGTTCTTTTCGAATAAATTGATGAAAACAAAATACGACTTTCTCACCATAAATCATTTCGTTAAAATCTAAAATATGTGCCTCAATCGAGATATTTTGTTGATAGTTGTATGTCGGATTATGTCCAATATTAATCATTGCAGGATATCTATTATCATTCACAATTACTTCACCAATATACACGCCTCTTGCAGGAATTACATAAGTTTCTTGTAAACCTAAATTTGCAGTTGGAAACCCATGTTTTCTTCCTTGTTGTGCACCTTGAATAATAACACCACGTAGTTCATAACTTCTACCTAAACATATATTTGCTTGTTGCATATCACCTTGTTCAATCATCTTTTCAATTGCACTAGAGCTAATTTTTTTATGATGTTGACTCACTTCATCTACAATCGATACATTAAATATCGTTTGCTTCAACAATGTAGCCGTATTCCCTTCTCCTTTACAAGCATAATGAAAGTCGAATCCACATACTAACGTTTGTATGTATAACTTTTGAATAACTTCGCTATGAAATACTTCATAAGATATATTCGCAAGTATTTCATCAAACTGTAAAACAATACACGTTTGGATTCCATAAGATTGCGCTAACTGTAAACGATGTGATAAAGGAGTAAGATGTGCAATATGCGTGTTTGGATGCAGTACTTCCCATGGGTCTGGATCAAATGTAATTAATGCTGGCTCTGTGTTTGTTTTTTTCGCAATCTCTAATACTCTTTGAATTAATTGTTGATGTCCTAAATGTAAGCCATCAAAATAGCCTATACAAGCTGTCAATGGTTTCTCTATTTGAACTTCTTCATGTAATTGAAAACGTATAACTCTCATATTTTTTACCATAATCCACGCAAACAGCGAAATACCTTTCCTTTTTCTCTTGCATATATCGCAACAACTTGATCTTGATCTAAAATTACAACTTCATCTTCTATACAATCAAGTGTAATCTTTTTCCCTTGATATACTTCTTTTATATTAGGATAAGCAACCATTGGATAGTGTGCTAATACTAATTTTGTCGGCATTAATGTAAAATTGCCTTTTTCTACATCTTCTAACGTAACACAATCTGTTAATGAAAACCTTCCTACTTTTGTACGTATTAAAGAAGCCATACATCCATAATTATTCGTCATTTCACCAATATCATGGCATAATGAACGAATATATGTACCAGAACTACAAGCAACTCTAAATGTTAACTCTTTTTCATCTAACACCTCCATTTCATATATTTCTACTTCTCTTATAGGACGCTGTACCTCAATATGATTTCTTGCATATTCATATAATTTTTTACCATTCACCCTTACACTAGAAATCATCGGAGGAACTTGTTTAATCTTTCCTTGAAAATGTTGTAAGACTTCTGAGAAATTTTCGATTTCTTGGATTGGTTTTTCATCCAATACTTCTCCCCAAATATCATCACTTAAAGTCTTTTTTCCTAATTGCAATTTCGCAATATATTCTTTATCCGTATCTTCTAAATAAGGTAATACCTTACATGCCTTTCCTATTAAAACTAATAATACACCAGTCGCTTGTGGATCTAATGTACCACTATGACCTATTTTCTTTGTATGTAATATTCTTCTTAATTTATTCACAACATCATGCGATGTCATGTCTTTTTCTTTATGAATTAATAAAATACCGTCCATCTAATCACCGTCCCCCATTATACCACGAATTATGGAAAAGATGTATCATTTTTAAACGAGTCATACGAAATTACATATTGTGTGTTTTTCTCTTATCTTCTCTTATTTTTAAATTTATCTAATAAAAAACATGTTATAATAAAAAATGAATATAAAGGAAGTGAAAATATGGATTTACAGAAAATATTAAGAAATATTAGAAAAGCTGATCAAGATTATAACTTAATTCAAGATGGAGATCGTATTGCGGTTGGGGTAAGTGGTGGAAAAGACAGTATGGTGTTATTATGTGCTTTACATATGTACTCAAAATTTGAAGGAAAAAACTTTTCTGTTGTTGGAATCAATATTAAATTAGGATTTCCGAATATGGATTTTCAACATGTCATTACCTTTTGTAAGGATCAAGGAATTGAATTTCATCAATTTGATTCTCAAGTATATGAAATTTTAAAAAGAAACCCAGATAAAGAAGGCAACATTAAATGTTCTTTATGTTCTAAATTTAAAAAAGCAACTGTTAATGATGCTGCCAAATCTTTAGGATGTAATAAAGTAGCCTTTGGACACCATAGTGATGATGCAGTAGAAACACTAATGATGAATGCAATTTATGGGGGAAAACTTGCAACATTTTTGCCAATGATGTATTTATCTAAAGCAAATATTACATTTATTCGCCCTCTCATTTACTGTTATGAAAGTGATATTTTAGCTACATTACGTAAAAATAATATCCCTTTTGTGCCTAGCACTTGTCCAAACGATGGAAATACACAACGTCAATCAATGAAAGATATGTTGAAAAAACTATATAAAGAATATCCAATGGCAAAACATAACTTTCTCACAATGCTACATAATCAAGAACAACTTGATTTATGGCATCCTATAAGAAATGAAGAAAAAATCAAAGATAAAGATAAACAAGCAGAAGTATTATTAGATATAAATGGAGAAAAAATAGCACAAAGAGGAAATTCATACTTCTTTGTATATACCCCAAAAGAAGAACCAAACCAACAACGTCATATGAAAATTGCGAATGAAGATGCTTGGGCAGTCTTAGATGGTACAAATGATATACAAAGTATTAAAGAAAAGTATTTAGCTAATTAGATAGATTATAGTAAAAAAGAGTAGAACTCTATGTTATACAGAATTCTACCCTTTTTGTTTTCCTTCAAGAAAATAAGTGGCTTCCATATCCGCAGTACTTAACGCAAAAGATAGTGGATAATGTTCAAATGCGTAACCAATACTTCTTGCATCTTCATTACCACTAAAACCCATATGATAACGTATTGCAAATGCTTCTTCTCTAGTTAACCGCATAAACCCTGTAATGATATATACACTTTTTTCACCATGCCCATATGGTAAATGATCTTCAAACTCATAATATGGTACTTGTGTCCAAATCCCATCTACTTTTACATTACGCATACTTTGCTTGTAACAATTTACTTTACATATATCATGAAGTAATGCCACAATCGCCAATGACTCATCACTAAAGTTCATTTGATACATTTCTTTTGCTCTAGTTCGACTCACATAATCACATAAACAATCATATACATTTAAACTATGTTCTAATAAACCTTGTGGATAAGAGCCATGAAACCTTGTACTTGCTGGGGCAATAAAAAAATCACATTGATCTGATAATAAATACTCTAATAATTTATCACTTCCATCACGATGAATATATGTTTGATAAATTGATAAAAACCGTTCTTTTAAATCCATAACTTCCTCCTAATTAAAATCCTGCCATTCTCATAAGTGCCTGTGCATTTGTTGTTATACAACGTCCTTCTTTTAATAAATAATCAAAATAAATTTGGTCATTTTCATAATATTCACTAAAATGATAGTTTTTCGCATCTAATTCATTTTCTAAGGCGCATAATTCAAAATCGTGTGTAGATACCATGGTAAAGATCCATGGTTGATGTAATTTACGTATAGCTTGCGTAGCACATAAAATACGATCAGCACTATTTGTTCCTTTAAATATTTCATCTATTAATACAAGCATTTCCTCTTTATTCTTAGATGCTTCCATCATTTCCTTAATGCGTAATATCTCTGCATAAAAAGTAGAAATCCCTTCATTCACATTATCATGCACTCGCATACTTGTATAAATATGCATAGATGATAAAGTCGCATAAGATGCACATATTGCTGCTCCTGCATGAAATAACACCATATTTAAACCAATACTTCTTAAAAATGTTGTTTTTCCAGACATATTACTACCAGTTAATATGTAAGTTTGTGTTGATGTTGTAAAACTATTTGAAATAGCTTTTTGTTCCAACAATAATGGATGATACATTTCTTGTAGTTCAATATGCATATTGCTTTGTTTCCATATGTTTGGATAACATGTTGATTCTTTGGCATAATCAATTTGTGTCAAAGATACAATAGCCTCTATTTTTCCAACTGCTTCTAACCATCTTCTAACATCTTTTCCATACGTTAGCTTCCATTGTTCCAATGCGTATACACAATGAAAATCTATTAAACAGCAAGCATTTAACACGATATGTAATAAGAAATTATTTCTTGCTTGAATACTTTGTAAAATACGCTCTAATTTAGTTATCGCATCTAATGCATCTTTACATTGTGCTTGCTCATACTTCATCCAATCACTTTGAAATTCTTGGCTTTTAATTAATGTTAAAAAACGTTGATATTCTTTCATTATTTGTGCACTATAAGCAACAGGAGATAATACCTGCATATTCAACATTACAAATAAGAAAGATAAACTTAATGATAATACAGCACCAATCAAAAAATAAGCTAAGTTCATTTGAAAACTTAATACTCCTAACAAACAAACAAGTGTATAAAAAGATAATATATACCAAATTATATGAAACCAGGTTGGATATGTTTGTTTATATGTTTCTAAATATTGTAATACTTCTTCTAATTTTTCTTGTTTACGTTTCTTTTGATGATTTGAAAACAATTTAGATGTTGATACAACTTGCATTGTAAATGCCTCTAATTTACTACACTCTTGTACTGCTTCTTGACGTTGTTTAATTTCATCTATATTTTGTTTACTACATGATAATAATGAAGCTAAATACGTTCTTCCAAATGGTGTTTTTGTACAATTTAAATATTGAAATAAACTAGCATTACCAAAAATATCTAAATCATAGGCTTGTTTATTACTTTCACTTAAAAATTCTACCCCAGTATCTTCAAATGTTTTCCATTCATCACTTTTACGTAGTGTAATATCTTGATATGCTTGTTGTAACGCTGTAATTTCAATTATCTTTTTTTTACATGAACGATGTAAATAAACAAACCAAATAAATAAACCTAAGCATATAATTGCTCCTATGTTATATAGGATACCATTTTGTTTTTCATACCCTTGATACCATAAACAACAAC
>CAJFOG010000111.1 GCA_904395785.1 uncultured Eubacterium sp.
GTAACCTTATAATTTATGGGGTGCTATTTACCCCATGTTATTTAAGACCCCATAGATTGTAAGCCCCACGTTATTTTAGATTACCTCTTATTATTGGATTTATTAACTTTACTCATAAGAGAACAACTAATTGCTACAAATAACCCCATTAAAATCCACGTTAATACTACTGTTATAAAATCAATAATCATATTGTATTCTTTCTTCAATTTTCAATATACTCTTTTCTTTATTTACATTATATCACATTATATCGAAAAAAAAGTGATGCAATGTAATTCATAGTGAGACTATCTTTTGTCGCCAATCAATTTTGTCACGTCGAACATTCATAGGATAAATAGATAAGTTAGTATAAGCGAAAACTGTTGATTATGTTCTATGATACGCTTGAACAGTCTTAATATCAAATGCCATAATTAAATTAAGTAATTGAAGAAACATATTAAGAAAATGTATCTTATGTTAAGAATTTTAAGAATTAATCACTTGTTAAAAAAAAGGTTTTTTAATTAAAATAACGTAGTCAGCGAAAAGGAGAAAAAATGATGAAATTTAATAAGTGGAAATTAATTTTTTTATGTTTTATGATAGTATTTACAGGTATTGCTAGTTTTAAATTAGTTCATGCAATGGATACAAAAGCAAAGGCTTTACCAAAAAAAGGAGAACTACAAATTCAAAAACTAGATGAAGACACATCACTACCAATTGAAGGAGCATCTTTAAAATTAGTAGAAGATACTACAAATACAGTTTTAGAAGAATGGGTAAGTGATACATCGATAAAAACAATTGAAGTAGAATTAAATAAAACCTACCGTCTTGTTGAGGAACAGCCTGCCAAAGGATATGACAAAAGTGAAGATGTTGTGATTCAACCTGATAAAGATATTATAATAGATATTAATGGAGTACAAAATAATGTTCCTACTAAAATTTATAAAGGTTTACGCAATAATTCTATTCGTTATGTGACAGATGGAACTGATTTTCAAGTTGTATATTGTTTAAATCATGATTTCTATAATCCGAATAATGCAGATTTTTTAAATACTTTTAATATAGATGATCCTCAATATCCTCATTATTTACATTATTCTTTGAGAGGGATGAGTGACGATATGTTATATGAATATCAAAAAGTGAAATTTAATAAAAATGGTATGGCTAACTTATTACTAGCAGCATATCCAAATAATATTGATGGCTTACAAGAGAAATATTCTTTAACAAATGATGCAGCGTATGCAAAAACTCAATCATTGATAGATAACATCTTAGCAGGAAACTTGAATGATCAAACAGTTGGGAATTATGCACCTGAACAATCAAAATATTATAATGAATTGTTAGATATATATAAAAATCCATCGATTCCAGATGCTGAAGCATATATAGATTTATATGCATGGATTCCAAAGACTGGAACTCCACCAAAAATAGATCCTGATAATGATCGTTACCAAATGCTTGCAGGAATTACAAACTTCTATGCAAAATATAATACGAAAGTAGTATCAAAATCAAAAAAAGCACCTACAATATCTGTATCTGTTGAAAAAGTATGGGATGATACAATACAAGCTGATCATACACATGATGAAGTAAATGTACAATTATATGAAAATGGTGTTGCATCAGGTAATCCAGTAGTTTTAAATGCATCAAATGGATGGAAGCATACATGGGACAATTTACTTCAATCATCGACATGGACAGTAGATGAGGTACAAGTAAAAGATGGATATGTTAAAAAAGTAGATAGCCAACAAAATAATTATACTATTACGAACACACAAATAGTGGGTTCATTAGAAATCATAAAAGAAGATGCAGATACAAAACATGTATTACAGGGAGCTATTTTTGAAGTGTTTGATGAACAAGGTAAATCTTTAGGTACAATTACGACTGATACACAAGGAAAAGCACAGATGCAATTAGCTTATGGGAAATATAAAGTAAAAGAAATACATGCACCTAGTGGGTATCAGTTGACAAATAAAGTTTATGATTTTACTATTCGTCAACAAAGTGAAAAGGTACAATTAACTATTACAAATAAAAAAGAAACTATAGAAGAAGACAAACCAGTTACTGACATTGAAAGTGATAACAATGATACGAATGATGAAAATGAAGTATCTAAGGATGAGTCTACACCAAATAATAATCAAGATGAAATTTTAAATGAGAATGAGTCATTAAATGAAAATGAATCAAATGATAAAGATGAAGATGACGTAGTTATAGAAGAAAATGACTCTTCAAATGATAATGCCTCAAGAGAAGAAGAAACAAAAAATGAACAACAAGAACAAAGTAATAGAGAGGAAAACACATCTAAAAATAACGAAATAAAAAAAGAAGAAAAACAAGAAAAAGAGAAAGAAACAGTGCAAACTTCAGATACTACGAAAATCTATATATGGTGGCTAATTCTAACTTGTAGTATGTTAATTGTTACGTGTGGTTGTAAATATAATTTAAACAAAAATAAAAGGTAATTTATGAAGATAAATGAATGTTAGATAAACTCTGACATTCATTTTTTTTAATAAATATTAATACTTTTGTCATTGAAGTATCCATATAGAGGACTTAAAATGAAAAAGAGAATGATGATAAACATATTAAATACATATAACAAAATAATAAGAAAGGAGGATTTATATGTATAAAATATTGAAAAAAATATTTAGTATTTGTTTAATAGGAATATGTGCAACTATGACAAATATACAAGCTAGGGCAACTAGTGTTTTGCCATATCATCAACAACGAACTAACGGAGTATTTGCATTAAAATTAACGGATGCAGATACAAATAAAGGAATTGTTGGAGCAGAGTTTTTAATAAAAAAAGTAGGTGATGAAAGAGAACAAAGCATTTTAATAACAACAGAAACGGAAGATGCTGATGCATTATTATCATTTGGAGACTATGAAGTAACGTATTATAAGAAACCAAAAGGATATGATATTCCTGATTATACATATCGTTTCACATTGAATGAAAAAACACCTGATGTAACCTTCTCTATTTTAGTTTATAAATTAAAAGAGGCTTCTTGAGTTTAATAATGATTATTTAGAAATGCCCATTAAGAAAGTTAAGACATAATTTATTGCACTATCAAACATATAGGCTTACAATGAATTTAGAACGGAGGTGAATAACATGAGAAAAAATGCATGGAAAGGTTTAGCTTTTGCAGCTTTATGTGCAGCAGGTGTAGGAATGTCAACACAATCTGTAGGTGCAACTACTTATGCTCCAGGAACAGGTTTTTGTGAAACAGTTGAATTACCTGAACAAGATGAAAATGCGAAAGAATACTTAAATTTAAAAGTATTTGATAAAGATACACAAACTGCATTACAAAATGTAAGAGTTAAAGTTACTGATGTTACTACAGGAAAAACAGTTGCGACACTACTATCTGATAAAGATGGAGAAGCATCTACAAAAGTAAAAGTGGGAACTTATCAAGTTGAAATTATCAGAGCACCTAAAAAATACAGTGATTCTGTAGGAAAGGTCTTTGTATCAGCATTAGTTCAAGGTGGCTCTCACACTGACATCGGGTTAAGTCAAAATTAATGTTTTAAAAAACGAACCTTAACGGGTTCGTTTTCCTTTTATCGGCAGATAATGAAGACTATGAGGGTTTTCATGAATAATTATTATAAGAGTATCAAAAGATATATTATATATGCAAATATTGTATTCCATAATAAAATAATCCAATTAAGAAAGTTAAGTTAATTTTCATTGAGTTTCCATTGTTTGAAAGATAAAATATTGTGTGTGGAAAGGATGAAAAAAATGAAAATTAATAAGAAAAAAATTATGATAAGCAGTATGATTTGCATGGGTATAAGTGCAAATACTATAAGTTATATTTCTGCGAATGCAGACTATATGCAACCTGAAGTGGATAAAGTAATACAAGATCAAAATGATGATAAGCGAGGATTTACCTTACAAAGAATAGATGAAGTTACAAAAGAAGGTGTTCAAGGTGCAGTATATATGGTTACAAATCCATCAGAAAGTACAGTAGTTGGATATGTAACAACTGATGAAGACGGATATGGAGAAATAAAATTACCAAATGGAAGTTATTTAATACAAGAAATAAAAGCACCAGAAGGATATGAAAATGATTATTTTCTTTTTCCTTTTGAAATTAATGATAATACAAAAGAGCATTATCATATATTATCAGCTCGTACAAAAGTGGAGACAGAAGATAATCAGTCTGGGAAGGATGAAAGTGAAATACAAATTCCTAAAGAAGATGGTACAGTAGATAACTCTGGAAGTACAGACAGTAAGCAGCCTGAGAAAGATAAAGAATCAGAAAGTACAGTAGTTGAAGATACAAAACACCCAGACAAAGCAGATGATACAGTTATGGAAGATGGTAAGCAAAAAGATACATCAGAAAAAGATAATGATCAAAAAATAGAAAAAGAAATTGAGAAAAATACATTTGTCAATGAAGAAATAAATTCAAATAAACAGAAGGTACAGTTAGACCAAACTAAAAAAGAGGATAATCAGAAAGTAAAAGATGTATCTGGGAAAGAAAAAACGGAAAAATCTGTTGATAAAAAACACCAAGTAGAAAGTAAAAAAGAAATGAAACGTACTGACAGACAGAAAAGGGAATCGGTACAAACAAGTGATACAAGTAATCTGTTGTTATGGGGATTTGTAAGTATATTTGCTTTATGTACAATAGTATTTCTTTCTATAAAAAAAATGATGAAACACTAAAAATAAGTCTGTAGTTATAAGTGTATTTGCGCTTGTAATCTACAGATTTTTTTCATAATATATCATAAATTACTTTGACTTTAGAATCTTAATGTTTTTTTTCTTGAGATA
>CAJFOG010000112.1 GCA_904395785.1 uncultured Eubacterium sp.
ATGAATCACCTAACGAGTATGAACGAAGTTTCGAAAAGAAAAAAAGTATCAATTAAATGTGTCCGAAATCTTGACATAGTACCAATATGCTAATTTAACAATTATGCCATTTGTTCAATAGGGAATGAAAATGTAAAGGTTGTACCATGGTGCAATGTACTTTCTACTTGAACTGTACCTTCATGTGCTTGCACAATCCATTTAACAATAGATAGTCCTAAACCACTACTATTCATACTAAGGTCTCTTGCTTGATCTACACGATAAAAGCGATCAAAAATATGTGGTAAATCTTCGTTAGGTATACCAATTCCATCATCTTTGATAATAAAGTTTACTTTATCATCTTGCGTTAATGTAATGTGAATTTGACCATTTTCTTTACCATACTTTACTGCATTTTCTAATACATTCATACAAAGTCTAATCATTAGGGTATGATCAGCCATCATCATGATATCAGGCATAGTATCTAAATGTACTGTAATATGTTTTTGTTGGCTTAAGTCTTTTATTTGTTCACAACATATTTCACAAAGTTCACTCATATTTATATATTCTTTTTGTAGTATGGCTTGTCCTTGATCAGCTTTTGATAATAATAATAGCTGTGACATAATATCTGACATATGTTGTAGACGGTGTTTCATGATTATAATCTCATGTTTCATAGAAGGATCATGAATAGATGAAAGTAAGGTATCACATTGCATAAGTAACACACTTAATGGTGTTCTTAATTCATGGGCAACATCACTTGTGAATTGTTTTTCTCTTTGCATATTAGTTTCAATCGTATCTAATAAAGAATCAAATGTTTGTGCTAGGATATGAATTTCATCATGGCCTTTTTTTAATGCGATTCTTTGAGATAAATTATGTTCCTTTTGTATGTTTTGTACAGTATTTGTAATTTTTGACACACTAGATAATGATCGTTTACATAATAAGTATCCACAAATTGCGCTAAAAAAAACAAAGATGGGAAAAAGTATGAATGCAATATGCATCATAAAACGATAATTTTGTTCAGCTTTTGTCAAAGACACAATACCACGTATATAAAGTTTTGTATCTTGTATTTGATGGACAATATCAAATATATAGTATTCATTATCTGATGTGGAAATTTTTTGTCTTCCTTCGTGTAGTGGAGTATCATAGGCAAAACCATAAGGAATACGGCCATATACTAGTTCTTGATGTTCATCATATATAGATAAATAAACACCATCTTCTATTTCTAAAAGTTCTTTATCAAATATTAGTTGTTGATTATTTAACTGTATATAGGAAGTAGCCTCATTTACACGATCATCTAGATCATTTGTGACGCTAGTTAGTATTTCATCTTCACCTATCATAAATAAGATACCTGTACATAGACATACGACAATTGTCATTAAGGTTGTGTAAAGCAACGTCAATTTAGTTTTTAATGTGAAATGTATCATGATGGCTCCTTTAAGACATATCCATGTCCTCGTACTGTATGAATAAGTTTTATCTCATATGGTTCATCTATTTTCTTACGTAAATATCGAATATATACATCAATGACATTAGAGCTAGCAGTATAATCAAAGTTACCAATGTGTTGTTCCAGCGTTTCTCTTGATAAGACAATACCTTTATTTTGTATCATATAATATAATAATGCATATTCTTTAGATGATAAGTGTATTTCTTTCTTATTACGAAACACTTGTCGTGTATCTTGATAGATAATTAGGTCAGCTATTTTTAAAGTATTTGTTTTTGATACGATAGGCTTTCTTAACATAACCCTTAATCTTGCGAGTAATTCTTCCAACGCAAAAGGCTTGACGAGGTAATCATCTGCTCCAGCGTCAAGCCCTTTTACACGATCTTCAATACTATCTCTAGCAGTTAAAAGTAATACAGGAATCATATTCTGTTGCTTACGTAATTGTGTTAATACGCGAATACCATCAACTTTTGGCATCATGATATCTAGTATAAGTGCATCATATTCAGCTTGTTGTACATAATATAACGCATCTTCACCATTGTATACAGCGTCTACACTATAATGTGCTTGTTTTAAGTTTCTACATATCAAATCGTTTAAATCACGTTCATCTTCCGCAACAAGAATACGCATAATATATCCTCCTATTATCTATCGTTAGTTAAGTTTAATTTATCTAAAATATAGAAAATTAAACTTAATATCATACCTGTTACACAAGCAAGTACCATTCCAGTAAACGCAATGTTTCCAATTGTTAATGTAATACCTGATAATCCAGTTACAAAAATAACAGATGTTAATGCTAAGTTTCTTGATTTACTGTAATCTACTTGTTCCTCTACAAGCATACGAATTCCACTTGTTCCTATCATACCATAAAGTAGGAAAGAAATTCCACCAATTACTGGTCCTGGAATCGTAGAAATTAATGCTGTAATTTTCCCAATAAAAGATAAGATAATAGATAAGACAGCGGCCCCTGCAATCACACGTACACTATATACTTTCGTCATTGCCATAACACCAATGTTTTCTCCATATGTAGTAGTAGGTACTGAACCAATCAATCCAGAAATAACAGTAGAAAAGTTATCTGCAAATAATGAGCGATGTAAACCAGGATCTTTGATTAAATTACGTCCAATAATTTTTCCAGTGACAATTTGATGTCCAATGTGTTCTGATGTAATCACAAGTAATACTGGCATCATAATTAGAATTGCCTCTACATTAAATTTTGGTAATGTAAATGTTGGCATTGAGAATAAGGATGCTTGCGCTACACTACTAAAATCAATAATTCCACAACATATTGCCGCAATATAACCAGCAATAATCGCAATTAAGATAGGAATTACTGCGAAGAATTTACGGAATACTACCGAACCAAATACCGCAACTCCAAGTGTTACTAAAAAGACAATAACAGAAGATGATTGTACTACATCAACACCAACTAAACCTGCATTAGATGCCGCAGCATTTGATAATTCTAATCCAATCAATGCTACAACAGGTCCCATTGCAGCAGGTGGTAATACAATTTCAATCCATTTTGAACCAAAACGTTGTATAATGAATGCTAAAATACATCCACATACCCCAACCGCAATAAATCCACCTAGTGCATAGTCATAACCAAATTTTTCAATTACGATTGCCCCAGGCCCTAAAAAGGCAAAACTAGAACCAAGGTAAGCAGGTGCTTTTCCTTTTGTAATCCAGATAAACAATAATGTTCCAATACCGTTCATAAATAAAACGACTGCTGGATGAATTCCAAACATAAATGGAACAAGTACAGATGCACCAAACATTGCAAACATATGTTGAATACTTAGTGGTAACATCAGTTTAAAAGGCACTTTATCCTCTACTTGAATAATTTTTTTGTTTTCCACAATGAAAACCTCCACTTTCTTATATATGGCAAATATTACCTAGGCTAGTATACCATATCTTTTCATGTTTTGTATGCTCATATGAGAAAGAATGTTATAATTACATTA
>CAJFOG010000113.1 GCA_904395785.1 uncultured Eubacterium sp.
AGGAGTAAGTATATTGTATGGTTTCACATGATGATATGACAATATACACGTGATAAAATGAAAGAAGGCATGATTGTTTATTATATTGAAGAAGGGCATATATATGAAGGAGTAGTATATGATGTAGAAACAAAATTAGGAAGAACATTTTTTAGTATTGAAGGATATGGAAGTTGTGAGGGAGCTTGTAGAATTTGTGAGGATCAAATAAATAAATGGATATTTACTAAAAAAGAAGATGCGCAAGCATATAGAAAAAGTCTGCAAGGCAGACTACATGAAAAATAAGTGTTCAATTAAAATTTTAGCACCTATGAGTATTAATAGAATACCACCTAAAAGACCTGCATAACGTTCTAACAGATTTCCCAAACGATGACCTATAGGTACAGCCATAAAACATAAGAAAAAGGTGATACAACCTATATATAAGATTGCATGAAAGATATCTACTTTTAAAAAAGCAAAACTTATCCCAACAGCCAAAGCATCGATGCTTGTCGCAATCGCCAGAATAATTAGCGTTTTAAATGACAATGATTGTTTGGAATCATCACTATCTTCATTTGTTTCTTTTATCATATGAATACCAATAAATGTTAATAGTCCAAAGGCAAGCCAATGATCAAAGGAAGCAATCATATCTTGAAAATAGCTTCCAATCCACCATCCTAAAAAGGGCATCAATGCTTGAAAGAATCCAAAACATAATGCTAAACAAACGGTATAGCGAAATAATTGGTGTTTGTGTAAAGTCATTCCTTTCGCAATACTTACCGCAAATGCATCCATACTCAATCCTATACCTATCATACATATAGAAAAAATGCTCATAAATATTCCTCCACATAACTTTTATATAATATTAATACTAGTATTTGTTACTTTCAATATATGTATATCAATATATTTTCATACATAAAAGCTGTACACTTGATAACGCGTACAGCTTAGTTTTTAAAGTAAATTAGTAAGTGCATCTTCATCAGCTTCTACATAAGTGTCTAAATCTGTAGGATATGAAATGCTGTTTACTTTATTAATATCAGAGAAAGTAAATGATAATGTTACATCGATATATTCATCTTCATTATCAGGATTTTTCGCAATTACATGTAGTTGTCCATCATGCATAAAATTATCTTTAATTGTTGTAGTAAAAGTTAATGTATCGAATGTTACTTGATCAATTGCATCAGTTTCTGATACATTTTTTTCTTCAGCTTGTTTCTTTAAATATTCTTTTACTTTCACAGGATCCAGTGTAAATGTAATCTTATCATTTTCTTTTTTAGTTTCTTTTAAGAATGGTTTGATTTTTTCGACATCAGTTGTGTTAGTTGAGGAATCATCAGTTGTAAGATTCACATCCTTTAGTAACTCCATATATGATGCCAATGATGATTTTGTTTTCTGCATGTTCATCAAGTTTAAATATAAGTTTTGATCTTTTACATATAAAGATACAATATTGTCCATACTAGTCTCTTCTTGTTTCATATCAACAGATGCGCTCACTTCAATATTGGATGTATCTACTTTATATGCACCATCTAAGTGAAAAGATAAGTTTTGTGGTTGTTGATTTGTTGCACCTTTTACTTGTACATCTAATGCATAGTTAGCACTTTTCATATTTTTCATGTTGTTTGCAGCATTGATGTAGGCTTTAATGGCAGCTTCTTCCGTAGACTCTTTTGAACATCCACTTATTACGAACATTACTGTAAGTAATAATACTATAAGTTTTTTCATTTTCTCTCCTCCTCATATAAAAACAGAGTAATTTTAACATGTGTTGATAATAGTGTCAAAGAATTTTTAAAAAACAATGCAAACGTTTACAAAAATAACTATTGATAGTTAGCAAATTATGAATATGCTATGTTATTTATCATTGTTTTGTGCTATTATGAAAATAATAAAGAAGAGGTGTTCATATGTTTCGTATAGGTCAGTCAACAGATATTCATCAATTAGTAGAAGGAAGAAAGTTAATATTAGGTGGTGTTGAAATACCACATGAGAAAGGATTATTAGGACATTCTGATGCAGATGCACTCCTTCATGCAGTTGCGGAAAGTATGTTAGGTGCACTAGCATTAGGTGATTTAGGGAAGCATTTTCCTGATACTGATGAGAAATGGAAGGGTGTTAGTTCATTGGTTATCTTAAAAGAAGTAGGAAATATGATAAAAAATTTAGGGTATAGAGTTGGTAATTTAGATGCATTGATTATGATTGAGCGACCAAAAATGGCTCCACATATTCAGAAAATGAGAGAAAATATTGCGGATGTATTAGGGTGTGAACTACATCAAGTGAGTGTAAAAGCAACACGTGGAGAAAAGCTAGGATTTGTAGGGAATGAAGAAGGTGTGCAGGCACAATGTGTTGTGATATTAATGAAAAATTTATAAGGTTTATGTGAAAAACTTAATTATTCAAAAGAGGTTGACTTTTAACAAAATAAGAATTATACTAAGAATAGTTCTTAATATTGGAGGGTGTCATGAAGAGAAAGTCATCGAAACAAAGAGATATGGTACTAGCTTACATAAAATCATTCGGTGAGCATGTGACAGCTGAAGAAGTGTATAAGAACATGAAGGATGCGGGACAAGATATAAGTCTAGCAACTGTTTATCGTAATTTGAATATTCTTGTGGAGATGGAGGAAATTAAAAGAGTTGTCCATCCTACAGAGGGGTACTTATATGACCCTACGTGTGAGCCACATTACCATTTACACTGTATAAACTGCAATCGATTAATCGATTTAGATATGCCATTTATGGATTCATTAAATAGCATAATACAGGCTCAAACGGGGATTCAGGTATGTACACATTCGTTAACAGTTGATGGTATTTGTAATGATTGTTCCCAAAGTAACATTCGTTAATTTAATGATAGGTTGTAAAGAAAATGGAGGAAAAGAACATGGAATTAAAAGGATCTAAAACTGAACAAAATTTAATGACTGCATTCGCTGGTGAAAGCCAAGCACGTAACAAGTACACTTACTATGCAGAAAAAGCACGTGAAGAAGGTATGGAACAAATTGCAGATATCTTCGAAGAAACTGCACGTAACGAACAAGAACACGCTAAATTATGGTTTAAAGCATTACACGGTGACAGTGTTCCTACAACTATGGATAACTTAGCAGACGCAGCAGCTGGTGAAAACTACGAATGGACTGACATGTACAAAAACTTCGCTGAAACAGCAAAAGAAGAAGGATTTGCGAAAATCGCATTCCAAATGGAACAAGTAGCTAAAATTGAAAGACACCACGAAGAAAGATACTTAAAATTATTAGAAAACGTTAAAAACGGTAAAGTATTTGAAAAAGCAGAACCAGTAGTATGGATTTGTGACATTTGTGGATACCGCTACGAAGGTACAGCTGCTCCTAAAGCATGTCCAGTATGTGGATACTCTGGAGCTCACTTCTCAGTAGAAGCTACAAACTACTAAGATTTTATGATGTACTATGAAGACTAATTTCCTAGGAAATTGGTCTTTTTTATTTTATTAAGATAAAATGTACAAAAACCCTGCCTTGATATCTTATGAAACATAAGATACATTGGGAGGCGATAATATGAGTCAGACACAACTGGCAATTAGTTCAATTAAAGTACAGAAGTTCAAAAACCTTTATTCATTAGAAGTCGGGTTTTGTCAAGGAACAATTTTTGAAGATTTAAACTTACCATTTACGGGGGTGTGTTGTGATGCATACTACTAAAAAAGAGTTATTGGAAGAAATTATGATGTATGATTTTGCAGTACAAGAAGCTACATTATTTTTAGATTTACGTCCTTGCGATGAAAAAGCCTTAGAGTATTTTCATTACTATGTCACATTATTAAAAGAAAAGAAAAAAGAGTATGAAAAAGAATTTGGAGCATTAAGTAATCGTAGTATTCATGCGAAAAATTATAAATGTTATGCAGAAACTGCATTTCCATGGACTAGGGAGGGATGTTAAGTATGTGGATTTATGAAAAGAAATTACAGTTTCCAGTTAATATATCACAACCTGATGCGAAAGTAGCGACAGTTATCTTATCTCAGTTAGGTGGAGCAGATGGTGAAATGAGTGCATCATTACGTTATTTATCACAACGTTATACTATGCCATATCCTGAATTACAAGCTTTATTAACGGATATAGCGACAGAAGAAA
>CAJFOG010000114.1 GCA_904395785.1 uncultured Eubacterium sp.
CATATGAAAAACCACCGGCTAGGCCGGTGGATATTTATTTGGCATATGTTTTCGATAATGAACATATGTTGTATAGAGGTGTTAATATGCTTTCTATTAAAGGGAATCAAATATGTATTCGTTCATATAAAAAAATTATTGAAATTTGTGATCATAAGGTAGTAGTTGATTGTGAGGATTGTAGGCTAAGTATGTTAGGTGAAAATTTTCATATTATTGCGTTAGAAAAAACAGAAATGCATATGGAGGGTAGATTGCATAGTCTACAGATGGTATATGAAAAATAAGTTATCGGTAGGGCTTGATTACTGGTGTGTACAAATGGATCCTTATGAAGTATTTATAAGGTGTAAACAAAAAAATCTTCAAATTTATGATGTACAAATACACAAGGAAATGGTTTTGTTTTATGCACCTATTTATGAAAGGTTTTCCATATTACATACATTTGAATCATGTACATTGAAAAAAACAACAGGTGTTTTAGGATATATATTAAGAAGTTTAAAAATACCTTATCGCGTAGTGGCAGTTGTATTGAGTATAGGTTTATGGTATGTTGCTTCTCATACAGTGTTTACAGTAGAGTTTCAAGGGGAAGATGCATCATTAAAACAAACGATTCATCAACAAATGAAAAAATTATCATATCAGTTACCGATGTTTCAATTAGACCAACAACAATTAAAATTAGACTTAAAACAACAACTATCTTCTAAAATATCTTGGTTAGAAGTTGAAAAAATTGGGAGTAAACTGAAAGTGTATTATACACCGAAAAAGTTTGCGGATGAAAAAGAAATAGGGAATGATGTATTAATTGCACGTCAAGATGGTGTGATTCAACGTTTTGATATTTCTCATGGTAATAAAGTTGTGAAAGTTGATCAGGTGGTACACAAAGGAGATGTATTAGTTAGTAATGAAATGCAAGATAGTAATGGTGTCACTAGAGCGTTACAAGTAGAAGGAAGAGTATTTGCGTATACTTGGAAAGATATTACTTTAACGGTGAAAGATGAAGGGTTGCCAATGTTTTTTGTATATTTTGATTTATTGATGCAAGCAAGAGCAGAAGTTTCAGCTACTTTTCATGAAGATGATTATATAGAAAATGAAAATATTTTGCATTTCTTGAAAGAAGGGGGTAAAATAAAGATGGTGATACATTATACATTGGTACAAGATATAACTACACCATAAAGGAGAGTTTATGAAAAAACAATTAAGTATTTCGTTACAAGAATATCCAATGGAATGGGTTGTTGCTTTTTGTGGGTTACAAGATAAGCATTTACAATTATTGCGTGAAACATTTGATTGTGAGATAGTATTGCGTGATGGCTGTTTACAAGTATTTTGTGAACATGAGGATGTAATGAATCAATTATCACACATTGTAAAAGCTGCATTTGAACTGTTAGAACATGAACAGCATATTTCATATCGAGATATAGAATATATTTGTAGATTAGAAAAATTAGGGAAATTAGAAGAATTATCACTTGTTTACCAACAGCCAGTTGGAAAGACAATCAATGGAAAATTTATTTATCCAAAAACAATTGGACAAAGACAGTTATTACAAAGTATGAAAAAGTCTGAAATTGTTTTTGCGAGTGGTGTAGCAGGTACAGGTAAGACTTATCTTGCAGTTGTTTATGCCGCAAGTTTATTAAAAAAAGGTGAAATTAGAAAGATTATCTTAACAAGACCTGCAGTAGAAGCTGGTGAGAATTTAGGATTTTTACCAGGAGATTTAAAAGAAAAAGTAGATCCGTATTTAAGACCGTTATATGATGCATTATATGATACGTTAGGAAAAGAACAAGTGGATAAGTTATTAGAAAAAGAAATTATTGAAATAGCTCCTTTAGCGTATATGCGTGGAAGAACTTTAGATCATGCGTTTATTATTTTAGATGAGGCACAAAATACAACAAGAGCCCAAATGAAGATGTTTCTTACAAGAATGGGATATCACTCAAGAATTGTAATTACTGGGGATATTTCACAAATTGATTTAATTCGTAAACAAGATAGTGGTTTAATTGGTGCTAAGCGATTATTAGGTGGCATTGAGGGGATTTCTTTTGTGGAATTGACGAGTTTAGATGTTGTTCGTCATCCACTTGTACAAAAAATTATTGAGCGTTATGAAGAGGAGGAAGCATCATGGCAAAAATCTTGTTAGTAGAAGATGAGGATAATATTCGTAAGATTATTGGTTATGATTTGCGAAAAGCAAATTATGATATTGTAGAATGTGCGGATGGAAAACAAGCTTTAGATTTAGCTTTACATAATATGTTTGATGTATTGATTATTGATTGGATGTTACCCAATATAAGTGGTATTGATATTGTAAAGCAACTAAGAGCACAAGGGGTGGATAGTATTTTTATTATGTTAACTGCACGAGATGATGAAACTGATATTTTATATGCATTTGAAAGTGGTGTAGATGATTATATGAGTAAACCATTTTCTCCTAGAGAACTATTGGCTAGGGTAAATGCGCATTTAAAAAGACAAAAGAAAAAAGATGAACAAAAATTAAATGTTGGTGATTTAATCATAGATTTAAAGCGAAGAGAGGCAAAGTTGAAAGATGAATTGATGATATTGACAAAAAAAGAGTTTGATTTATTAGAATATTTTGTCCAAAATAAAGATATTGTTTTATCAAGAGATAATATTTTAAATGATATATGGGGATTTGATTATGATGGAGATACACGCATTGTGGATGTCCATGTATTTAAATTGCGTAGTAAATTACAAGGTGCAAATATACGAATACGCTCTAGTAGAGGGGTAGGTTATTTGTTGGAGGAACAACATGAGATTGCCTAAATGGATTATTTTTCTTAGTATTATTGGTATTGCCGTATTAACTGTTATATATACATCAATCTCTAATATACTAATTATAGTTAGTATGGGAGTTAGTTTATATTTAATAAGCGAAGCATATGCACATCATGATTTTCGTGCAGAACGAAGAGAAAATAAAGAATTACAAGAAGAAGTTCGTTCTACTGCGAAAGATGTACATTTGAAAAACAAGCAGTTATTAACAGTTGTATCTAATATTCCATTTCCTATGTTACTGTTAGATCATAAAGGAAATATTGTTATGTATAATACGATTGATGAATTACTACAAAATAGTAGTGAATGTCATCATGCTATGAATTATGAACATAATGAATTTGTGCATATTGTACAAGAATTTGTGAAAGATTCCTTTTTATTAGAAAAGAAGTTAGAAAAAATTATTACCATAAGAAATGTTGAATATCAAGCAATTGGTATCCCGATTATTAGTAAAACAAGATATAGTGGATGTTTAGTTCTATTTCAAAATATTTCTAAAACACTTGAAGGAGAAAAAATGCAAAGAAGGTTTTTAGCAGATGCTTCTCATGAATTAAAAACACCAATTGCGGTCATAAAGGGAATGGTCGAAATTTTAAATCGTAAAGATTTTGAAGATGAAGCTACAAGAATAGAATTTCTACAACAAATTGATGTGGAAATTAATCGATTAGATTTATTAGTAAAAGATTTATTACAACTTTCAAGACTATCTTTATCACAAGTATTATTAGAAAGAGAGCGTACAGATATACGAAGTTTAATAGATAAAGCATGTCGTTCGTTACAACAAGATATGGAAGATAAAGGGTTAAAGCTTACAAAAGATTATCAAACGGAGGAAATGGCGTTTTGTGATCCACAAAAAATGATGCAAGTGATTTTAAATCTATTAAGTAATGCGATCAAATATACAGATGAAGGAAATATTTGTATCAAAACATTTGTAGAACATCATAGTTTTGTGATGATGGTAAGTGATACAGGACCTGGAATATCAAAAGAAGATATACCGAAAATATTTGAACGATTTTATCGAATAGATGATGACCGTTCACGAAAAAGTGGTGGATCAGGATTAGGGTTACCAATTGTGAAATCAATTGTAGATGCACATGGGGGAACGATTGAAGTAAAAAGTATCGTTGGAAAAGGATCAGATTTTATAGTTAGATTAAAACATTAAACATTGTTTTGAAGTACACCTCGATTTATTGGACAATAAATGGGGTGCACTTCATTTCGACAATGTTTTTTTAATTTTTATGAAAAGATGAAGAAAAATAAACGTGAATATGGTATGATAAAACTATCGCGAAGAAAAACAGGGAGTGGTTATAAAGATGGAAAAACTACATATACGCGGTTTAAGTGATGAAGATGTTGTAAAACGAGTAGAAAGTGGGAAGAAAAACACTTTACAAAAAACAATATCAAAAAGTAAAAAGCAAATTTATAAAGAAAATATTTGTACATTATTTAACTTGTTGAACGTACTAATTGCGATTGCATTGGCATGTGTTGGCGCATGGACAAATCTTGTCTTTATCGTTATTATTATTACGAATGTAATGATTGGAATCATACAAGAATTGCATGCGAAAAAGCTAGTAGATGAATTATCATTACTTATGATTCCACAAGCAAGTGTTGTTCGCAATGGAAAAATTGTAAAAATACCTGTGGAAGATATTGTGTTAGATGATATTTTAATGTTAGATAGTGGACAACAAATATGTTGTGATGCGATTGTGATCGATGGAGAAGCGGAAGTAAATGAAGCGTTATTAACAGGAGAGTCTGATCCTATTCATAAAGTGAAAAATAGTGAGTTATTATCAGGTAGTAGTATTATTAGTGGAAAATGTTTTGCGAAAGTTATTCATGTAGGAAATGATAATTATGCTGCAAAAGTAGCAAATGAAGTCAAACAAATTAAGCAAGTACATTCTGAGTTATTAGATAGTATGCGTAAAGTAACAAAAGTTACAAGTTTTATGATTATTCCTTTAGGAATTATCTTATTTGTAGAAGCATACATGATGCGTGAACAAGTACTATTCGATGCGGTAGTAAGTAGTGCTGCTGGATTATTAGGGATGCTTCCAAAAGGTTTAGTTTTATTAATAAGTGTAAGTTTAGCAGCAGGTGTTTCAAAATTAGCAAAACATAAAATACTAATTCAAGACTTATATTCTTTAGAAACATTAGCACATGTGGATACATTATGTTTAGATAAAACTGGAACAATCACTAGTGGAAAGATGCAAGTAGAGCGTGTGATTGCTTTACAAAATCAAATCCAAAAGGATTTAGATATGTTTTCATCTTATTTATACTATAGTGATGATAATAATGCGACGCAACAAGCTTTGTATGCATATTTTCAAAAAAACGAACAAAATAAACCAATAGAAAAAATATCATTTTCTTCTGTACGTAAGTGGGGAGCAATGAAATTTTCAAACTATGGATATTTAATTTTAGGTGCTCCAGATCGTATGATGGAGCAATTACCGTTAGAAATTGTTCAAGAAATGGAACAAGGAAATCGTGTACTTGTACTTGCGAAAGCAGAAAATATTTCTAAAGATGCAACGCTAGTAAACACTGTAACACCAATTGCAGCAATTGTATTAAGTGATATTATTCGCCATGATGTAGATAAAACAATGGCGTACTTTAGAAATGAAGGTGTTGATATTAAAATTATTTCTGGAGATCATGTATCGGCTGTATCTGCAATTGCAAAGAAAGCAGGTGTTGTAGGATATGAGAAATATATTGACTTGAGTAAAGTACAAGATGATGAAGTACAAGTGTATGAACAATTGGTTGATCAATATACAGTATTTGGACGTGTGACACCGAAGCAAAAAAAATTATTAGTACAAGCCTTACAAAATAAACAACATGTTGTAGCAATGACAGGTGATGGTGTTAACGATATGTTAGCTTTAAAAGAGGCGGATTGTAGTATTGCGGTAGCAGAAGGTAGTGAAGCAGTAAAACAAATGTCATCGATTGTATTATTAAACTCAGATTTTGCTTACTTACCTCAAGTATTATTAGAAGGAAGAAGAGTAGTAAATAATGTAACAAGAGTAGCAAGTGTATTTTTTATTAAAACAATTTATTCCATTATATTATCTATTCTTTGTGCGCTAGGTAATTTTCCGTTTCCATTCATTCCAATACAAATCACATTAATTGATATGGCAATTGAAGCATTCCCATCATTTATTACATTATTAGAGCCTAATAGTAAAAAAGTTACAAATACATTTTTAAAAACTGTAATGTCTATTGCGATACCAAATGGAATAGCGATAATTGCTTGTATTGTTGGATTTATGTTATTACAAAATCAATTACATATAGATCAAGAACAATTACAGACAATGATGTATTTGTGTGTAGCATTTATTAGTATGAAAGCTGTGGTAGTTTCAAGTATACCATTTAATCCATTAAGATTAGCGGTATGTGTATGTATGATTGTAGGATTTATTTTTGCATTGATTATATTCCCATCATTATTGCATTTAGCAGCTTTGACTACAAGACAAATTGTATTAGTTGCGATTATGATATTATTAGGATTTATGTTGCAGATGCTGTTACATCTAGTGATTGAGAAAAAACTAAAGAATTATAAAGAAACCCTCTAATTATCGTTAGAGGGTTTACTTGTATTATATGAAAATATATAATAAATATTGAAAAAGGAGGTTTATAAGATATGTATGTATTTGAAAGAAGCACAAATAAATACACGCTAAATACATTGTTTCAGACAGCAAAAGAAGGTTTTGCAAATCATGTGTTTGACGAATTAGATTTTATATTACTAGAGGTAAATGATCAAGAGAATACACTTCATATAAATGTAAAGGAACAAGAAATTAATATTACATTTTTTCAAAAAGATAATAAGGTATTTGTACAATTAGTAAGTGAAACAGAGATCGATAAAGAAATGGGTACGAAATTTTTACAAGTTTTAACTTCTTTATTAAACAAAGATCAAGCTGTAAACAACGATCAGAGAAAACAATTACAAAGAAGTCCTTCTAAAGCATTGTATATTATTTCATGGATAATATTAAGTATCGGAATTGCATATACTCTTTTAAGTTCATTTACGATATATAAAGAACCATATATGTTTGGTTTCTATGTAGACTTTAGTTTCATACAATTATTATTTGGAAGTTTATTAACATTAACATTATCGTCAATCGTATATGCTTTATCTTATTTACTGAAACATATAGAGGTTTTATAATAAAATTATGAAAGTCAATATCAGTGGTATTGGCTTTTTTATATTTTTATTATATACAAATTGTAATAATGCTTATATAAAAATATAAAGTATGAAGTTTAATGTTAAGAATACAAGGATAGCTAATATATTGTGACTAAATGTTAAAAAATTATTATGTAGCGAAGCAAAAATTAACAATTCCTTAACATTTCTTTGACTTAATATTAACATAAATAGGGTATGATTATACTTGAATAAAAGGAGGATTTCCATGAGAAAATTATTATCAAGTTTAATTGTAATGCTCATGTTATCAGGGTGTGCTAGTAATACTATGCAAGGTTCTGGAAATATAACAATTTATACAAGAGATGCATCTAGTGGAACTAGAGAAGCATTTGAAAAAGGTGCTGACTTTGAAGGTGAACTTACTAAATATGCAGTAGAAGTATCTTCAAATGAAGATATGGCTGCAAAGGTAGGAGCGGATAAAAATGCGATTGGATATACATCTTTATCTACAAACTTTGAGAAAAATGGGATTAAACCACTTAAATTTGAAGGTGTGGTTGCATCTACAGAAACAGTATTAGATGGATCTTATGGACTTCAACGTCCATTTAGCTTTGTCACTAGGGCAGATGGTGATTTTGATAGTAAAGAAAAACAACAATTGGTTGAAGCATTTTTAGATTATTTACTACATTCTATGGAAGGATTGGCTATTGTCAAACGTTATGGTGGGGAGGTTGATATGACAAAAGCAGTTCCTTGGGAAGAATTAAAGAAAAATCATCCAATTGTAAATCAGGATAATTCACATATTACATTAATTACATGTGGTTCAACTTCTGTTGAAAAAACATTAAAACCAGCATTAGAGGCATTTGTGCCGATGGCAGGAAACTTTAAAATTTTAATGAATCAAACAGGAAGTTCAGATGGATATACTCGTGTATTAGGGAATGAAAAAGATGGCGCAAACAAAGCAGATATAGGATTTGCGTCAAGAGCATTTAAAGATAATGAAGATGTAAGTGAAGCACTTGCTAGTGGTTATTATTGTTTAGATGCTGTTGTAGCAGTAGTAAATGAAGATAATACACAGATTGATAATTTGACTCAAGAAGATATTAAAAAAATATTTACAGGAGAATCGTTAGATTGGGATGAGTTTTTCAATAAATAACGTTATGAAATACAAGGATTGGTGATAAAATGAAATCATATGTAAGAAGTTTTATTAGTTCAGAAAAAAATAGACAAAAGTTAGTAAAAGATAAACGTTTGAAAATGTTGTTTATGTTCGCTGCATTATTGAGTGCTAGTGCAATTGCAGTTATTATAATATTTATTGTTTTAAAGGGTGTTTCACCATTTTTACCAGGTTATGAGTATGGACAAAGAGATTTGATTTCCTTTTTAACAGGAACAACATGGAGAAAAGATCAGGGAATATATGGTGTAGGATTTATTATTATTAATACGCTTGTATCAGCATTTGGAGCAATGTTAATATCATTTCCATTATCAGTTTTAACAGCTTTATTTATTGTAAAGATTGCACCGAAAAAAATTTCCGCAATTATGACGACAGTTGTTGAATTATTAGCTTCTATTCCTTCTGTTGTATATGGTGTATTTGCATCTGGTACGATAACATTGATGATTTCTAATATAGCAGGTGCATTTGGATTTGTAACTGCTGGAGGAAGTTCATTATTAGCAACAATATTATTGTTGGCAATTATGACGTTTCCAACAATAACTTCTTTAAGTATTACAGCTATTCGATCAGTGAATACAGATATTGAATTAGGTAGCTTAGCTTTAGGGGCTACACAAACACAAACAAATTTTAAAGTTGTTTTAGCGAGTGCGAAATCAGGAATTTTTGCAGGTGCTATTTTAGGTATTGGTAGAGCCTATGGAGAAGCAACAGCTGTTGCAATGGTAGCAGGTAATAAAATGTTTGGACCTACTTTTAATTTGTTTGATACGACAAGAACACTTACAACAACAATGTTATCAGGTTTAAAAGAAACAACAGGACTTGATTATGATATTCGTTTTAGTGCAGGGTTAGTGTTGATGGTTGTCATACTAGGTTCTAATTTAATTTTAAACTATGTGAAAA
>CAJFOG010000115.1 GCA_904395785.1 uncultured Eubacterium sp.
AAAATACGACTCCATGCGATACTCATACGAAATGTTTTAAAACCCATTTCTGCAAATAATGCAATATCCTCTTTATAATGATGATAAAAATCAATTCCTTGTAATGCTGGATAATACTGTCCTTCTTCAATATCATTCATCACACGTAAACCACGCATTACACTTCCACGTAGTTCTCCATGTGGAATTACATCTACATTCGCTAATCCTCTTTTACCTTCTTTATATGCTCCTTCACATTGATTTGCAGCAGTAGCACCACCCCATAAAAAATCTTTTCTTAGCATAACTACACTCCTTTCTTACTTCACTACACGAATTATAGTATCTTTCGGTTGTATTTGTCCTTCACTTAATATAACCATATCTGTATAATCCATTGTATTTGTGATAATCATTGGTGTCACAATATCATATCCTTCTTTTTTAATAGCATCAAAATCTACTTTTAATAAAGGTGTTCCAACTTCTACAATATCATCTACATGAACCAATGATTCAAAATATTTCCCTTTTAAATTCACAGTGTCCAATCCAACATGAATTAATATTTCTACCCCTTCTTCACTACGTAATCCAACTGCATGCTTTGTCTCAAATATCATTTGAACTTTTCCTTTTACAGGTGATACAATGATATTCTCACTTGGAATAATCGCAACACCTTTTCCCATAATTTCTTGCGCAAATGTTGGATCATTTACTGCTGATAATGGTTGTAAAGTTCCTTTTGCACATGTTGCGATATTTGTTGTAGTACCCTTTTCTATTTCTTGATGTTGTTGAATAGTTTGTGATTCTTCCATAACTTCACTTTCCTCATCTTTATATAAGATATATGATAGTACAAATGTAATCACAAAAGAAATCAGTGCTCCAATAGACGCAAAGATAATATCATGGAATCCATTATCTCCTAAATATCCAGGAAGTGTCATAAGCCCTGGTGATCCACCACCATAGTTTTTCACAACAAATAACCCCATAAATAGTCCACCTACAGCTCCTCCAATACATGCAGAAATCAACGGTGTTTTATAGCGCATATTTACCCCATATAAAGCAGGTTCTGTAATACCACAAACAGCAGTTATCCCAGCAGATGACGCCACTTGACGTATTTCATTTGATTTTGTTTTTAAAGCTACCCCAAAACTTGCAGCTCCTTGTGAAATATTACTTGCTAAGTTTGCTGGATATACGATTGTGTCAAATCCTGTAGTCATACGATTATTAATACCAATTGGAATAATTCCATAATGTGTACCAGTCATAACTAATAATGGGAACAACCCTCCAAGAAGCATAGGAACTAACCAGCTACAGTATGTATTTAACGCAGTTACCCCACTTGCTATCCAACTAGCGATGATGTATCCAATTGGTCCTAATACAACAAGCGTAAAAATTCCTGCTACTAAAATAGTAAGTAATGGTTTTGTGAAAAACTTAATTGCTTTAGGTGATACACGATCAGCAATAGGTTCTACATAAGACATAAACCATACCGCAAGAATAATCGGAATTACCGAAGAAGAATACGATGCTTGATAAATAGGAATCGCAAACAAATGAATTCCCTCTTGTGTTTCTTTTGCTGTATTTACCATGGCTACAAAATTTGGATGTAGTAAAATTCCTGCTAACATCATTGCTAAATATGCGTTACATCCAAATTTTTTTGCTGCAGAATTTGCTAATAAAAATGGTAAAAAGTAAAATGCTGCATCTGCCATGAAGTTAATGATCTGATATGATTGATCAGAAGTTTCTACTACATGAAATGCTACTAATAAAGATAATACTGCTTTCAACATTCCTGCTGCTGTAATCGCAGGCAACACTGGAGTAAAAATTCCAGTAATCGTATCAATCAATGTAGCACCTATTCCTTTTTTCTCTTCTGGCTTTGTTTTCTTTTCACTTGTTAAGTTACATTGTTGCGCAATTGGTTTATATACATGATTTACATCATTTCCAATAATTATTTGATATTGACCACCACTTATCGCAACACCTAATACTCCTTTTGTCTTTTTTAACTCTTCTGTTTTTGCTTTACTTTCATCTTTTAAATTAAAACGTAACCTTGTTGCACAATGCGTAAGACCTTCTACATTTTCATTACCGCCAACAAGTGCTAATACCTTTTCAGCTAATTCTTGATAGTTCATAATTCGTACCTCCATTATTGTCAATACGCTTTTTACATTGTTGTAATTCGGTGAATATGGATCATTAAATACATGATTTCATCATTTGTCATTTGTAAGTTATACTCTTTTCTTAAAAATTCATATACTTTTAATACACACGTATACTCTTCTTGATATTGTTGTTTAATCATCAAAAAGAATGTATCATCTTTTTCTTCTAATACAACATTTGAAAATACACGCTTCACAAAAAATTTTAAATGCGTTAAAAAACGATCATAATGTATTGATGTTTCATCTAACTCTATTTGAAAATGATATTTTACTATTTGTAATGTTTTTTGAATTACTTTCATCATTTCCTTTGTTTGATCTAATCCTATAGAATCAAAAGATGCATTCACAATATGTAATGCAATAAAACCAGCTTCATCATCAGGTAAGCGTACTTTCATTTTCTGGGCAATCATTTCTAATGCCTCTATACCAATTTGGTATTCATGATTATAAAAACGTTTAATTTCTGATAATAACGCATTTTGTATACGAATTCCTTTCTCAAAACGCTCTAACGCAAAAGATATATGATCACATAATGTCAAATAAATATTATCACTAATTTGCTTCCCAAGTGAAATACGTGCATAATCTACAATTTCATTGGTAACTTGAATACATTCAAATGTCACACGAGACAAAATTTCTTCCAATTGATGATGATGGTGTACATCCACCATTGTATAAATCTTTTCTATTTTCGTATCATCAATACAATCTCCTTCTTGTTTTTTAAATCCAAGACCACAACCCATGACAAGAACTTCTTGATTTTTCTCATTTCTTGAACGAACCAAATTATTATTAATTACTTTTTCAACTAACAAATTGAATCCACCTTTCCACACCGACATAGAAAAAAACTATACCGGCTTACACAACGCAAAAAACGCATGTGTACAATCGGTATAGCCTGCCTTACCAGTAACAATCCTTTTATACGTAACAACTATATCACAGTACAGCAATTCATGTCAACCGTTTACATTCATCATTTTTACATATTCATTATATACTGTAACTTTAGATTTGTCTTATGATAAAGATATCCATATATGAATAAAGAAATAAACAGACAAATAAACACAATCCAACAAATAGCAATTGCATACAATTGAATAGATGATACTCGTGTCATTAAAATAAATAACAAATAAATAGTGAACATAAAACAAGCAGCTATCATTATTATAAGCATTCTCATACTTGCTAATAATCTAGTATACAACGCAACATTCGAATTCACATCAAAATCTATGCTAGGTTTATGAATCGTCTGTACACAAAAATAGTGCCATACACCATGCAATCCAGCTTTTTCCTGAAAAATATGTTGCCAACCCTTTTGTGTAAATACTTGAATATGCGCCTGTTCATCTACATATTCATGTTCTTGATAGCTCACATGATAATAATAAGAAGCTTGTTTTCCTCGTTTAAATACATATCGAACACCAACCTTCTTCACAAAATGTAGCCCTTGTAATGACTTTTCATGTAAATACATTTCTTCCTTATCTACATCTGACACAAAGCAAATACGAATTTTTTCTACATACTCTTTTTGTAATGCTAATTGTTTTCGTTTTCTCATCCAGCATTGGAAAGCATATATTCCTTTCATAATCATTTCTTTATAAAAAAAACGTAGACATATTATGATATACTGTATTCCCTGTAACGTATTTTTTTTCATAAATGCATATATTTTGTTTAATATTTTAATAGCTTGTGCTATATAATGTTTCACTTTATCTTTTTGTTCTTTGCGTAACGTTAATACTTCACGCTGTCTTATCTGCACAATACAACAAACAGTTCCTTGCTTTATCTTTTGAAATACTTTTAATACAAATGCATTACATTTTTTAAAATTTGGTTGCATTTGATTCATCAAATGTTTTCCTGTTTTGATCACTAAATGCAGCTTACTTTCTTGATTATCATTCATGGAAATTATAGCCTCCTATTTTATGAACTATTTTATTTTACCTAACTTTAAGATAACTGTCAAATTACACAAAATATCCATCAGTATGCATCGTATCTTTTTTGCACATAAAAATGAAAATATAATATATTTTAAAAAAATGAAAATTAGGGGTAGACAATTAATAATTCATATGGTATATTAATAGGGCAAACGAGATAAGTTTGTTAAAAATAAAATTGGAGTAGTACTCAAGAGGCTGAAGAGGTGCCCCTGCTAAGGGTATAGGTCGGGAAACTGGCGCGAGAGTTCAAATCTCTCCTACTCCGCCATTTAGTAAATAGAACGTCGAAAGACGTTTTTTTTATATTATAACTTTACATAATAAAATTGCCTATCAGGCAATTTTTTATCTATAATTTAGGATATAAGACGACATCCTTTCTCTTTGTGTAGGCACATAATCCTCTCTTTTTAATAAAGCTCCCATATCTTTTGGTAATACCCATTGATATGCTATTGTTTCACCATCTTGTAATGTGATTTGATCCTTTTCTATCGCAACATTTGCCTTATAACCATAATAAATTGTTTGCTTCTTATGATTCACAATTTGATACAATGGCATTAATTCAGATACCTCAATACCTGTTTCTTCTTTTAACTCACGTAATGCACCTTGTAAAGGTGTTTCACCTTTTAACACACTACCACACGCCGATGCTTCATAATATAAAGGACAATACTCTTTACGTGCATCTCTTTGCATTACAAGATATGTAGTATCCTCATGTTGTACTAGGACATCTACAACTATATGAAAAACACCTAAAGGTAACACTTCTCCTCTACATAAATCAAAACCAAGCATATTTCCATATTCATCATATGCATCCCATAATTCCATAAGCAAATCCTCCTTTTTAACATATGATATAAAAATTCCTCACTCTACTACGTAAGGAATTTTTTATTTTATTCATCATTATTTATATGCTGCAACAGCATACGATATACTCTTGTGATAGGTAAACCTACTACATTAAAGTAATCACCCTGAATTTCCTTTACAAACAATTTCCCTTTTCCTTGAATACCATAAGCTCCTGCTTTATCATAAGGTTCTTCACTATCAAGATATCGTAATAATTCAGTCTCTTCAATATCATAAAAAGTAACATTCGTAATTTCATGAAATACATCACAACCTTTACTAGAAATAATTGCTACACCACTCATCACTTGATGTGTTTGCCCACTTAACATCTGTAACATCATTTTTGCTTCCTTAAGATTTGAAGGTTTTCCTAGAGCTTTTCCATTGACACAGACCATAGTATCACACCCTAAAACAACAGCATCTTTATGATGTCGAAAAACATCACATGCTTTCTCATAAGCAAGTTGTTCAATTGCTTTTTCTATCTTTATGTTTTCATTTAAAATTTCATCAACACAAGATGGTATTACATCAAATGGTATTTCTATGTCTTTTAATAACTCTTTTCTACGAGGCGATGCACTTGCTAGTATCAAACGTTTCTTATTCATTATTTTGCTCCTTATGATATATCTTTAACCTTCTATGTAAATAATAGTAGCATAGCAGAAACACTACAAAAAAACATAAAAGAAACGTCCTAATAATCTTAAATATTAAATGTGAAAAAAATGATGATGGAAATAAATTAATCATTAAATCAGTATTTGGATCTAATAACCATAGATCATTACGAAAACTTAGACGATGAAAAACTGTCCAAAAAGTATCAAAATCTATATATGCCCATCCTGCTAAAATAAATATAACAACAGCAAATATGATTGCCGTCTTCATAAAGTAAATGCTACATATTGTCCATAAATCTTTTCGATTATATAAGAATAAGTATACAAAACCTAATATAATAAACACAACTGCAATTCTTCTTAACATTAACGCAAATTGATATAAATTTTGTACATCTTTCATATGTGCACTTTCTTTACTATTAAATGCTTTTGTAGTAACACCTTTTATTGTGACATCAACATCAATCGTATCAATATTTTTCTCTAAATAATCCAATAATGTATCTGTTGCTAAAAATAGATCTGTTTCCGTCATTCCTAAGGTTTGAGAAGTATGTAATCTTTTATATTCATTGTGATATAATGTTTTATCAAAACAATGATATTGAATAGTTGAAATTAACATAATAAGAATGAGTGATACCGCTATTCCATATGCAACTACTTCTTCTATGATAGTAAATATTTTCTTCATATAGTCTCTCCTTTAAATAAGGTTGTTATCTATCGTATCATATTTTCTAAAAAAAGAAAACTGATACATATATTAGAAAACTCATCCCTTACTCAATTGAAAGTAATTGTGGATGATTTACCCCGCGACAATTTGTCAGCATCTCCATTAAATCTTCAATTGTATACTTCATATCACTTATATCAAACGAAATTACAACACTTGCCCAATTATGGATTGGTATATTTTGATTGATTGTTAAAATATTCGCATTCACATTTGACAAGATTTGTAATACCTCTGACAATATTCCTTTATCATGATGCAACATCAAAGAAATTACAGCCTTTCTCGCATGTAAATCTTTATCTGGTAAAAAAACATAATCCTTATATTTATAATAAGTCCCCCTACTTATACCTACTTTTTTCACTGCTTCACTTACTTGCTTAACTTCTCCATTTAATAAAAGCATTCTAGCTTCAATCACTTTATCTAGTACCTCAGGTAAAATAGAACTATCTACAATATAGTACTTTCCCATAACTTATACCTCTTCAGTATATGCACCATCATATGTTGATGTTTGAAGTGAAATAGACCAAGAAGGATAGCGTTTTTGTAATTCCTCCTTCATAGCTGAAGCAACTTCTAAATCTTGAATCATCACAAAACATCCTTTTTCATCTTCACTAATTGTGCAAATTGCATTTTGTTCTTTACACATTGTGATAACATCATCATATATCTTTGACGATTCTACTGTACCAATTGCTTTTTTCACAATTAATGCATTACCAATTTCAATCCCTTTCGCAATCGCACAATATTGACCTTCTTGCACTTTTGTTTTTTTAACTTTCTTACTCTTTGCTTCAACATAATCTGGAACAATACATAAAAATACCCAATCTCTTTTTACACCATATCGAATCATTACTGGTTTATCTTCGTACATAAACGTTACACATAGCCCACCAAATAAAGCTGGTGCAATATGTGTGAAAAAAGGATCTATTGTACATGCGATATTTAATATTTCATACTTATTAATTTTATTTTTCGCAACCATATTCGCTGCCATACAACCAGCTAAAATATATGCACTTCTACACCCATATACATCAGCAGAAGTAAATGCTTGTACTATTTCAAAATAAATATCTTTATAATCCACTCCAATATAATTCAATGTTTTTTTATATGCTTCATAAATTATGTGATTTTCACTTAATACTTGTTTATTTTTATCTTGATGAACAAGTATTTCAAAACGTTCCTGTAATGCCATTCCTAAACAACTTGAGCCCACTCCTAATATCGAACTTGTAGCGGGAATACTAATTTTTATCATGATAAAACTCCTCTCTAAACAATGAAACTATTTTAAATTCATACTTATATATTCATGATGTAACCATATCATTCCATATATACCCTATTTATAGTATACCATATTTATCAAACAAATGAATAATATTTCACTACTCACC
>CAJFOG010000116.1 GCA_904395785.1 uncultured Eubacterium sp.
ATTTTATAGGTGGTGTTCATGAGATTTATTTCCCTTATGTGTTAATGAATCCTTTAACACTATTGGCTGTAATTGCAGGAGGTATTACAGGTGTATTCATTAATTCCTTATTACAGGTAGGACTTGTTTCTGCAGCCTCTCCTGGAAGTATTATTGCGATTTTAGGAATGTGTGCAAAGGATAGTTATTTAGGAGTAATTTTAAGCGTGTTAGCTTCCACTATTGTATCCTGCGTTATTGCTAGTCTAATTTTAAAATTTACAGTTCAAAAAGAAGCATCATTTGAAAAAGCAAGTTCAGCAATTTCGACAATGAAAAATGAAGCAAAAGGATTACAGAAAATGACAACAAAAGCATTAAATATTGTATTTGCCTGTGATGCAGGAATGGGGTCTAGTGCGATGGGAGCAACAGCACTAACTAAAAAATTAAAAAATGCAGGTCTTGACATAGCAGTTGAACATTATGCTTTAGATGATATACCAAACGATGTACATGTTATTGTCACGCATCAGTCATTAGTAGAACGTGCAAAAAGTCATAGTCCCAATGCAGTAATATTCCCTATTACAAATTTTTTAGGTGGCGCAGAATTTGATATAATTGTAGAAAAAGTCAAACAAATGATAAAATCTTAAAGGAGTTATCTTATGATGTATTCATCTCGATTAAAGAAAATTATTAAAATGCTAATAGAAAACGACAATTATATTAAAATTGAAGATATTGCGAAAGTATTAGATATTAGTAAAAGAACAGTATTTAGAGAAATAAAAGATTTACAAGAGATTCTAAATACCTATGAGTTAGAATTAGTATCAAAAACAGGATATGGCTATCGTATTGATGGAAATGATACTTCTAAAAGTATATTTTTAAATGTTTTACATCAACAAAGCGATATGAAAGATCGAGAAGAAAGACAAAATTTATTGACATTTGAATTATTACATGCGAAAGAAGTAGAGAAATTATCCTACTATGCACAAATGTTTCAAGTAAGCGAGGCAACAATATCTAAAGATTTTGACCAAATAGAACAAAAATTACAAAAATACCATATTAAACTTTTAAGAAAAACAGGTAAAGTGATTACCGTAGAAGGGAATGAAATTAATAAGCGAAAAGCGATTAGTGAAATAATAAGAATGGATATGAATAATCAACAAACAATAAATGATGAAATGTATTCATTCTTACAAAATCCAAGTGAAACAAGTATTTTAAATATGTTGGATCAAACAATATTAGGGAAAATCTTATATATCTTTCAAACATATTATAAAGAACTACATTTAGATCGTTATGCACAAAACTCATATCGTAGTTTAATTGTTCATTTAGTTATTATGATAGTACGTATTCAAAATCATGAACAAATAACACATAGTGAGGATATATATAAGATTATTAAAAATGATATGAGTTTTATACAAGCTAAACAAATATGCCTATATTTAGAAGAAGCATTTCAAATAACAATACCCTCAATAGAAATATCTTTTCTTGCCTTACATATGAAAGGTGCTAAAATAAATCGTATAGAAAATACGAAACTAGATCATATGGAGAAAGAAAAGTTAATGATGGTAATTGAACATATGATTGCACAATATAATGAAGATATTCAGTTTTGGCTCAAGCAAGATGAGGAGTTTATTCAAGGATTATTTGTACATTTACAGCCAACTATCATCCGTCTACAACATCAACTTCCTATTTATAATCCTTTATCTAAGCAAATTCAGGAAGAATACACAGCTTTATTTGAAGCGACCAAACATGCTAGTAAAGTATTGGAGCAAGTAGTAAATTGCCGTATGAACGATGATGAAATTGCCTTTTTAACTATGCATGTTGGTGCATCTTTAGAAAGAAAAAAACGAAACAGTGAAATAATAACACAGTGTAATGTAGGAATCGTGTGTGCAAGTGGAATAGGTGCTAGTGCTTTATTGTCTGCAAGGATTAAAAAAGTTTTTGGATCTAGATTATGTATACAAACATTAACTATGCAAGATTTGATGCAAAAAGATAAGATAGATTGTGACTTTCTAATCTCTACAATACCTTTGCATATTGAACATATAGAAATTGTACAAGTTCATCCATTACTATCTAAAAAAGATATTCAAAATATTCAAACTGTATTAAATACAGTATGTATAAAAAATAAACCGAGTACTGATAATGAGATTAAAACATTTCAAAAACAACTTACATCATTACAAGAAGGTATACAAATGGTATTTTCTTTACTCAATCAAATACATATTACCAAAATCCAAGCAAGTAATAGTATAGAGGCTATTGAGGAAATTATTAAAAGTATACAGTTGCCACAAGAACAACAACAATATGCGATAAAAGCATTAATTACAAGAGAAAGCTTAGGATCACTAATTATGAAGGATGAGCAATTTATTATGTATCATGCTTTGGTTCCTAACTTAACATTAGCGCATATATGTATTAGTTATCCTAAACACAATATGTTTACTTATGCGAATGAAATACGATTTATCATTACTTTATTATTACCAAGACATGCAACGAATATTCAGAAAACATTATTTAGTAATATCTCAAAAGCAATTATTGAAAAACCATGGTTTCATGAAGCATTGTTAGTAAGAGATGAAAGAACAATCAAAAATCAAATTGTAAATATATGTAAAGAATATATTCATGGTATTTTAAAAGAAATATAAAATAAAACAATTTAAGAAAGGTTAGTGAATGGTATGTTTTTTAAAAAGAAAAAAGAGACAAAAAATGAAATCCTAATGAGAGAAAATATAATACTAAATTGTCAAGCAAAAAATAGTGATGAAGCAATTATCGCAATGGGTAATGTATTAAAAAATAGTGGTTATATAGAAGAAGCATATATTCAAGGAATGTTAAATCGTGATCACGCATTGACAACATATATTGGAAATGATATTGCAATTCCTCATGGCGAATATGAAGTAAAAGATTATGTGAAAAAAACAGGAATTGCAGTTATGGTGTATCCAAAAGGTATCCCTTGGGCTAATGGCAATGTAAGGGTTGTAATTGGAATTGCAGCAAAAAATGATGATCATATGACGATTTTGGCAAATATCGCAACAAAATTACAAGATATGGAAGCCGTGGAAAACATCGTATGTGGTGATGTAGATACGATTTATGAAATGATGATAAGTGGTGATGAAGTATGATTATTACAGTGACCTTTAATCCAGCAATTGATAAAACAGCTGAAGTTGATACAGTACAGTTACATGGACTAAATCGTTTATGTAATGTTATGCAGGATGCAGGAGGGAAAGGAATTAATGTATCAAAAACAATACGTGCGTTACAAGGGGAATCTATTGCGACAGGTTTTCTAGCAGGTTCTAGTGGTAACTTTATCGCATCATATTTAAATCGTCATCAAATTCAACATGATTTTATTTGGATTGATGGAACGACGCGCACTAATTTAAAAGTTTTGGATAAAGAAATGAATTTGACAGAGTTTAATGAGGCAGGACCTAGTGTGACGATAGAACAAGTAGAACAATTGCTTTCTAAAATATTATCTTACGTAAAGGAAGATACATTTATAGTATTAAGTGGTAATGTACCATTAGGGGTACCAACGACTATTTATCAACATATGATAACAAGCATTCATGATAAAGGGGGACATGTTATTTTGGATGCAGATGGTGAATTATTTGCGAATGGTGTGTTATCAAAACCAGAAGTAATAAAACCGAATAAATATGAATTAATGACATATTTTCAATTAACTGATGATACATCAAATGAGCAATTAATCTCTCATGCACAAACCTTATTAAATGATAAAACAAAATTAATAGTCGTATCTATGGGAAAAGAAGGTTCTATGTTTATTACTAAAAAAGCTATATGGAAAGTTGATGCAGTCAATGTAGAAGCTCATTCATCAGTAGGAGCAGGGGATGCTATGGTTGCAGGGATTGCCTATGCAATGCAACATGCGTATGAAATAGAAGAATTAATAAAATTAGCAGTCGCAACAAGTATAGGTGCAGTTATGACAAAAGGAACACAACCTGCAGATAAAAAAGTGATTGAGCAATTGATGCAGAGGGTAACAATGAAAAAAATGGAGGTATAATGTATGAAAACAAAAGCGGTAAGATTATATGGAGTAGATGATATTCGATTAGATGAATTTGAATTGCCAGAAATTAAAGATGATGAAATTTTAGTAAAAGTTATTAGTGATAGTATTTGTATGTCAACATGGAAAACAGTTAAACAAGGAGAAAAGCATAAACGAGTACCAAATAATGTGAAAGATTATCCAATTATAATTGGACATGAGTTTGCAGGTGATATTGTAAAAGTTGGTAAGAAATGGCAAGATAAGTTCAAACCTGGTCAAAAATTTGCTCAACAACCTGCTATTCCTGGACAAATGGAATCTCCTGGTTATTCATATCAATGGTGTGGAGGAGCTACACAATATTGCATTTTTCCTAATGCTATTCTTGAAGCAGGATGTGTTTGGACTTTTGAAGGAGATAGTTATTTTGCATCAAGTGTAGCAGAACCAGTAAGTTGTGTAATTGGTGGATATCATACGAACTATCATACAGTCCCAGGGGAATATACGCATATTATGGGAACAAAAAAAGATGGAAATTTAATTATATTAGGTGGATGTGGTCCAATGGGATTAGGAGCGATTAGTTATGGACTAACATATGAAAATAAACCAAAACGTATTGTTGTTACAGAGATTGATGAGAAGAAAATTCAGCGAGCAAAAGAAGTTATTTCTGAAAGTGATGCTTTAAAACATGGAGTAGAACTTATTTATGTAAATACATCACAAATGGAAGATCAAGTACAAGGTTTATTAGCACTTACGAATGGTGCAGGATACGATGATGTATTTGTATATATCCCTAATCAAGCAGTTTGTGAAATTGGTAATCAAATTATGGCATATGATGGATGTATGAATTTGTTTGCAGGTCCTACAGATATGAAATTTTCTGCAATGATTAATTTATATGATTGCCATTATGCAAGAAGTAAAATTATTGGATCAACAGGTGGAACAATCGATGACATGAAAGAAGCAATTGAAAAAGATGCGAAAGGTTTCATTCAGTCTGCTGTTATGATTACTCATGTTGGAGGATTGGACTCAGTTGTAGATACTACAAAACATTTACCAAATATTCCAGGGGGTAAAAAGTTAGTATATACACATATTAATATGCCTATGACAGCAATCGAAGACTTTTATAAGTTAGGAGAATCTGATCCATTTTTTAAACAATTAGATGAAGTATGTAAGAAAAATAAAGGGTTATGGAGTAGTGAAGCAGAAAAAATGTTATTAGAACATTTTGCATAAATAAACAAAAGATTATGTAAGTTTTATTACTACATAATCTTTTGTTCTTTTACGATATGAAATGAAAGTATCAGTAAAAAGAAAAAGGTAAGAAAAGGTGTAATTTTATTTATATAGGCATGCTACATTATCAAGCATACTTGGAATAAAAAGATATCATCTTAAAAACAATAGTTTTTATTGATATTAGTGTATCTTTATTATATTATTATAATGCTATTGAAAGGGTGAGACTATTTATGACAAAGATAAGAACAAGATTTGCGCCAAGTCCAACAGGATATATGCATATTGGAAACCTAAGAACAGCATTATTTGAATATTTAATTGCGAAACATGAAGATGGTGATTTTATTCTTCGTATTGAAGATACAGATCAAGAACGTTTCGTTGAAGGTGCAGTTGATATTATTTATGATACATTAAAAAGTGTAGGTTTACATCATGATGAAGGACCAGATGTAGGTGGTGATTTTGGTCCATATATTCAATCTGAACGTTTACCTATGTATAAAGAGTATGCGGATCGTTTAGTTGAATTAGGTGGTGCACACTACTGTTTCTGTAAAGAAGAAGATATTGAAAAACAAAGAAAAGAGGCAGAAAGTCTAGGTATCTCTTTCAAATATGATGATCCATGTAAACATATTTCTAAAGAAGAAGCTAAACAGCGCATTGAAAACGAAAGCTATGTTGTGCGTCAAACAATTCAACATGGTGGAGAAACTTATTTTGATGATGAAGTATATGGAAGAATTGAAGTAGATAATAATGTATTAGATGAAGCAATTTTGATGAAATCTGATGGATATCCTACATATAACTTTGCGAATATTGTGGATGATCATCAAATGAATATTACACATGTTGTACGTGGTAATGAATATTTATCATCAACTCCAAAATATAACTTAATTTATAAGTCTTTTGGATGGGATATTCCTACTTATGTGCATGTTCCACCAGTTATGAAAGATGAACAACATAAATTAAGTAAACGTAATGGAGATGCCAGCTTCCAAGATTTAGTGAAAAAAGGGTACTTACCTGAAGCAATCTTGAATTACATTGCATTATTAGGATGGTCTCCAGAAACTGAACAAGAAATTTATACATTGGAAGAACTAATTAAAGTATTTGATATTAAACGTATTTCTAAATCTCCTGCAATTTTTGATATTGATAAATTAACATGGATGAATGGTATGTATTTACGTGCTATGGATATTCAAAAATTTTATGAATTAGCAAAACCATACATGGAAGAATCAATTCATCGTCCAGTTGATTTTATGGCAGTGGCAAAAATATTACAACCACGTACAGATGTCTTAGCATCAATTCCTGAAAGTGTTGATTTTATTGATGAATTACCTGAATATGATAACGCATTATATATTCATAAGAAAATGAAAACGACATATGAGATTGCATTAAAAGCATTACAAGCTACACAAACTGCATTAACAGAATTACAAGATTGGACTAGTGAAGAAACATTACATGATGTATTATTAGGCCTTCCTAAACAATTGGAAATGAAAAATGGGCAAATTCTATGGCCAGTAAGAACAGCAATTACAGGAAAACAGTTTACACCAGGTGGAGCAATTGAAATTGCGCATATTTTAGGAAAAGATGAAACATTAAAACGTATTGCGGTTGGAATTGAAAAATTACAAAAAGAATTAGAAACTGCGTAAGAAATAGGTCTTCTGAGAAGAAGACTTTTTCATTATAAAAGAAAGGGTGAGAAGTAGTGAAAGTGAATTTAAAAGATAAAGCGATATGGGATAAGTGTATGCCTTGGTTAGTTTTATCTACATATATCTTAGTATTAGGAATATTACTTTGGAATTATCGTTCTATAGTGGAAGGGTTACAATTTATCATATCCTTATTTCAATCGTTTTTATATGCGATTATGATAGCATATATCTTAAATTTACCAATGACAAATATAGAGAAAGGGATTGTACGTTTATCAAGAGGAAAAGGGTGGTTATATCGTCATAAAAGAACGTGTTCTTTAATATTGACATTTTTATTAGCAATTATTTTTGTGTTAATAATTGGAAGTATTATCATTCCTAGTATTATATCTTCATTTATAAGCTTACTTCAAAATATATCTTTCATAATATTAGAAATTGTAAAGAACATAGATAAGATACTACAGGCATTACATTTAAATATAAAAGTAGAAGAGATAGAACATGTAGAAAATATTTTAAGGATGCCATGGGAAGATGTCGTATCAAAGATTATTCCAATATTATCGGGAAGTGCTTCTAACATCTTAAATAGTGCTAGTATATTTTTATCAGGCTTTTTTGAATGGTTTACTAGTTTTATTTTTTCATTATATTTATTAAGTAGTAAAGAAGCACTATTACGTCAAGTTAGACAATTAACAGCAGCTTTTTTAGGATATCAAAAATCTGTCAAAATATTTTATTATGCATCAAGAGTGAATAAGATATTTTCAAGTTTTATTAGTGGTCAATTAGTAGAAGCGTGTATCTTATGGATTATGTATTTTTTCTTAATGAGAATATTCCATTTTCCATTTGTAGAGTTAATATGTACTTTAATCGCGGTTTTATCTATTGTCCCAGTTTTTGGGGCAATGACTGCAATGTGTATAGGGGCAATTGTGATTTTTTCTATTGATCCTATGCAAAGTTTATGGTTTATCATATTTTATCAAACAGTGAGCTATTTTGAGGATAATGTAATTTATCCAAGAGTTGTAGGTAAATCTGTAGGACTACCAGGTTTATGGGTATTACTATGTATTTTAATTTTTGGTAGTGTATTTGGTATTGTTGGGATGATTATTGCTGTTCCAACCACAGCATGTATTTATACATTTTTAAAAGAATATGTACATAAAAGACTACAAAAACAAAAGCTTATTGTGACAGATAAAAATATATCGCAAAGATAATAAGGCATTAACGTAAAGTTATATTTTGATAAATTTCTAAAGTAAAAGTTTGATATGGAATAGTATGTTTTAGTTGGAACATTGATTGATCAAGCTTAGGAAAGTAGACATTGCCTGTATAAGTGCCTGGAATTCTTGAGATAAGTAATTCATCAACATAGGGAAGAGCTTGTGTAAAAATTGAAGCGCCACCAATAATATATAAATCTTTATCTAGCATACGATATCTTTGAATAATTTCATCTAGGGAATGTTTAACAATGACATTTGGTATAGAAATTATTTGATGAGTAACTACTATATTGGTACGTTTAGGAAGTGGGGATTTTAATTTTTGAAAAGTAGTATGTCCCATGACTATATGTTGATGTAAAGTGGTAGTTTTAAAGTGCTGTAAATCTTCAGGACAATACCAAGGCATACCATTAGGTTTTGAAAGATCTCCCATCAAATTATGTTCATCGAGTGCAACAATTATTCGTATCATAAAAAAAACCTCCAAAAAAACACTGTTTATGAAGTATACAGTATCATAAATCAGTGTTTTTTTCTATATTTGTTTTGCGTTAAGATAGACATATCATTAGGCAAAGGAGCTTCTAAATGAAGGTATGTTTGATGGATAGGATGATATATTTCTAAATAATGTGCATGTAAGGCAAGTCTTTGTATGCAATGATGTTTACCGCCATATAAAGTATCACTTAAAATAGGATGGTTTATATGAGCGAGATGTACGCGAATTTGATGTGTTCTACCTGTATATAGTTTACATTGAATTTGTGCATAATCATGAAAATTTTTTATGAGTTGAATTTCGGTTTTCGCATACTTTCCTGTTTGACTAATACGCATTTTATTAGAATGATGACGATCTTTACCTATTGGTTGTATTATCGTATGTTTTACTTGAGACATATTCCCTTGTATAAAAGCAGTATATATACGATAAATTTTTTTATCCGCAAGTAATTGGTCTAACATTGGTTGGAAAAATGGTATTTTACAAAAGATTAAGAGTCCACTCGTATCGATATCTAAGCGATGAATTGCACGTACTGGCGCTTGGATTCCTTGCATTAGATAATATGCTTTTACTCTATTTGCCATTGTGTCTGTTTGATTGTTTCCATCAGGATGTACTAAAATACCACTAGGTTTTGATACAATACAAAAAATATCATCTTCATATATGATATCAATTTCATGATAACTAGGTAGTAATTGATCATCTTCATTCATTGGTAAATGAATCGTTACAATATCATTTTTAGAAAGAGGATGTGATTGTTTGATGACTGTATGATTGACTCTTATAGCATGTTGTTGGTAAAGCAAGTATTTTCGTTTTTTATTTTGGCATAATGTTGTTAAAACGTCATCTACAGAAGTAGGGTGTAATATTTGAATTGTTAAAATTTGATTGTTTAAAGATAATTTCATAAATATACCTCTTTCTTTGTGCAAATAGATTTGATTTTTCTAGTAGTAGTGCTATACTATAGATAAATAAGTTGATACACTTATTCAAGCGAGCATTTGTTTATGTACAAATGTAGGATAACATATCACAAGGAGGAAAAAAAGATGAAATTATTAAAATGTGAAATTTGTGGAAACATTGTTGAGTTAGTAGAAGATCATGGTGTTCCTGTAATGTGCTGTGGGAAACCAATGGCTGTATTAACTGCAAACACTACAGAAGCTGCTTTAGAAAAACACGTACCAGTTGCGGAAGTAGTAGAAGGAAACTTACATGTAAAAGTTGGTTCAGTAGAACACCCTATGTTAGCAGAACACTACATTACAGCTATTTATGTAGAAATGGGTAACAAAGTATACCGTGCTGACTTAAAACCAGAAGAAAAACCAGAAGCAATCTTTGCATTAGGTGACTACAAAGGTACAGTAACTGTATATGAATACTGTAACTTACACGGTTTATGGAAAACTGAAGTAGAAGCTTAAGAAAGATATTATACTATTAGAATCAAGAGCAATCTTGGTTCTTTTTATATGAAAAAAGAGTTATTTGAAATAACCCTCTTTATTTAGTAAATTTTGTATAATAATGAATTAATGCTTGCGTTCCTAAATTAGCTTCTCCTTGATCAGCTAGTGTTTCGTACATGTTACAAACAGTATTTAACATATCTAATAAAGTATTAGTTTCTTCTTGAATAATATGCATATCTTTTATGAAATGATGGATATAAAAACCTGGTTGAAAATCTTCTTGAAGTACACGAGGAGCAGTATTTGTTAATTGCCAACTACCTGCTGCACCACCTTGTATGGCATTTAACATTTGTTCCATATCTAAGTTATGTTGTTTCGCATATACAAGAGCTTCACTCATGGCAGCCACAGCACCTGCCACAGCAATTTGATTACATGCTTTTGTATGCTGACCATTCCCAGCTTCTCCCATATAAGAAATACGCGTACCTAAGCATTCAAAAATAGGTAACATTGCCTCATAATCTTGTTCATCTCCTCCAACCATAATACTTAAAGTAGCTTGTTTTGCACCAGTATCACCACCAGATACAGGAGCATCTAATATATGAAATCCTTTTTGTTTTCCTTTTTCATATAAAGATTTAGCTAGACTAGGGGAGCTTGTAGTAAAGTCAATACAATACACATTGTCTTTAGCATATTGAAATACTTGTTCATAAACTGATTCTACATCTTTTGGATATCCTACCATAGTACAAATAATATCTGCATCTTGTACACATTGTTGAATATTATCACATATAATAATGTCTTCTTGTGCTAATTCTTGAATTTTTTCTAATGTACGATTATATACAGATACTAAATATCCTTGTTTTTTTAGGTGTTTTAACATACTTTTTCCCATAACACCTGCACCAATCCATGCGATTGTTTTCATAGTATCACCATCCTTACATCTATTATACTGTAACTAGGATATAAAACCTAGTAACGAACATAAAAAAAGATAAAAGATAGATAATATAATATGCCCTATACGATAATATAAAAATTTAAGATAAGATAGTTGATGATGTTGTATCATTGAAAATATTTGCATATGAATACAAAATCCACCAAAAGATAAAAGTGCAGTTGTTAGATAAAGTTTCTGCATCGTTGATAAGATGAATTCATGAATATAGGCACATCCACTAGAGAACTCTAAAAAAATAGCACCAATATATTGAACGAAAAAAGGAGTATATGGTAGAAAAATTTGTGTAAGGACACGAAAACATAAAATATATCCTCCTATCATAAAGAGAGTGATACCAGTATCTTTGATAGCTTTTGTAAGGATGCTCATAAAAGATGTAGATGATTGATCATAAGAAGATATAGATTGGATACTATGCTGACGTGTTATAAATAACAAAGTAAATACTGCACAAATTTGAATGATATATAAGAGAAACCCAATAGAAAGAGAATGAAAAAATAAAGTACCAAGTGTTACGATTACAAACCCACTTGTAGGCATCATACATATATATAGTAATCTTTCTTTCGCTTGTTTCGATATGGATGTTTTTGTTAGCTCTTCATCTAAAAAACAAGTGCCGGCAGGAAAGCCTAATAAAAGAGAACATAGTACGAGTTGCATTCCTTGTTTTGAAATATGAAATAGTTTTTGACAAAAAGGAAATGGAATCCAAAGTAGACTATTAGATTCATATAACAGTTTTATACAAACCATACTCATAAACATGGAAGGAACGAGTTTTTCAAACCATAAATTTAATGCTTGTGTAGATGCTTTTAACATACTTGATGCGTGTATCAGCATTACGATAAAACATACTGTTAGTATAATTGAAGGTAGTTTTTTCATAATATCACCATTTAAGGATATGAAAGTAGCAGAATGATTATGTTTTTCTTGTTTCAAAGTTATTGTTTATGGTAAACTATACAACTGAAAAGGTGATGTTATGATTAAGTTCATTGTGAAAAGATTTGTTGAAAATGAAAAAAATGTGAAAGACATGCGTGTAAGACAAGTGTATGGAAATGTTTTAAGCTGTATAGGAATTTTATTAAATATTGTATTATGTGTTGGAAAGTTTTTGGCAGGTATCATATCTGGTAGTATTTCTATTAGTGCGGATGCGTTAAATAACTTATCGGATGCGGGAAGTTCTTGTATATCTTTTGCTAGTTTTTATCTTTCTTCAAAGCCAGCAGATGAAAAGCATCCTTATGGACATGCTCGATATGAATACATATCAAGTATGATTGTAGCAGTATTCATTATTTTATTAGGTATAGAAGTGTTAAAAAGTGGGATAAATAAGATTTTAAATCCACAAATACAGTCATTTTCTTATGTAAGTATCTCTGTTTTAATAGTTTCTATCTTAGTGAAAATTTGGATGTATTATATGAATCGTCATTATGGCAATATGTTACAGTCTAAAGTCATGTTAGCGACTGCTGCAGATAGTATAAGTGATGTAATGGCAACAGGAGCAATTTTAGTATCTACGATATTGTCCAATATATTACAGTTTGATTTAGATGGTTATATGGGGATTATTGTATCGTTTATTATTATATGGAATGGATATGGAATTGTTCGCTCATCTTTAGATGATATATTAGGAAAAGCACCTAGTGAAGAATTTGTGAAAGAACTTGAGAGTAAGGTATTATCTTATGAAGATGTGAAAGGAATTCATGATTTAATGGTTCATGAATATGGAGTGAATCGAATATATGCAAGTGTGCATGTGGAAGTAGACTATCGTATGAATGTCTTGCAGTCACATGATATGATTGATAACATAGAAAGAGATGTAAAAAAACAATTAGGTGTGGAATTAGTGATTCATATGGATCCTATTATGTTAGATGATCCATTGACGAATAATTTAAAACAAAAAGTAGAAGATATTTTAGTAAATATAGATAAAGATTTATCTTTACATGATTTTCGTGTAGTACCTGGTCCTACGCATACAAATTTAATATTTGATGTGGTAGTACCATTTCATATAACATTGACTGATAAACAATTAAAACAAAAAATACAGAATGAATTACAAGATGAAACATATGAGTTAATCGTCACATTTGATCATCCATATACAGGATAAAAAAACTTATGCAGTGTTTAAACTACATAAGTTTTTTTTATGTTCTCATGATGATAAAACTCATATGACGTCCGCAATGTTTATCTCTTCGATAACTGAAAAATGAAGCATTGGGCATAAATGTATCATTTTTATCTATCGTAATATTTTCATTAGGTACACCTAAGTTTTTTAACATTTGTACATTTAACATTTTATTGTCTACTAAGGCTTTATCATTTGCTTTATACGTAATATATGGGCTTGTATCAAATGACATAGCTTGTACTTGTTTTACGACATCCATACCTACTTCAAAACTTTGATAAGCTATAGCAGGTCCAATATATGCTTCTAAATTTTTAGGATTTACTCTTTCTTCTTGGATAAGATGCGTAACTAGTTTTTTTGTAATTTCCTTTACAGTTCCTTGCCATCCACTGTGTATTGCGGCAATAAGATGAGTGATTGGATCATAAAGTAAAATAGGTACACAATCTGCATGAAACACACCTAGTGCAATATTTGATTCTTTTGTATATAAAGCATCACAATCATTGATACCTTGTTCATAAATACGAGTACCTTTTCCACAGTCTAATTTGGTTACTTTATAAAAATGATCGCTGTGTGTTTGTTGGGCAAATACAAAGTGATCTAATGGTATTTTCCAATCATCACTTACAATCATACGATTATTTAAAACATCGTTTATATTAGATGTATGAAGTGCTGTATCACCATAAGATGGTAAGTCTATGGATCGTAATACAGTAGCTGCACTTACGTATTTATTATGTTTCCATTTAATATAATGCATGTAATCCCTTCTTTCTTTTTGTGCTCATTGATTTATATATGAATAAATAGTGTTCATTAGAACTTAATTCTTGTATATTGTATCATATATAACTAATAATAAGAATAGTGAGATAATTTTTGAATAAAGTCGAAAATTTAGCACTAAACTATTGACAGTGCTAAAAAAAAAGAATATACTATTAGCAGACATAGAGGTGGAGTGCTAGAAAGGAGGAATACTTATGTTGACAAATCGACAAACTGCAATCTTTAAAGCGATTGTGGATGAGTTTACAATTACTGCAGAACCTGTTGGTTCTAAACGTTTAATTGATTTGTTAGATTTTTCTTGTTCTAGTGCTACCATCCGTAATGAAATGGCTGCGCTTGAGGAAATGGGCTTATTAGAGAAAACACATACTTCTAGTGGTCGTATTCCTAGCAGTAAAGGGTATCGCTTCTATGTTGAGTATCTAATGGAGAAAGAGCTTGATGAAAGTGTAAAGCATTCTTTACAAGAAGTATTTCGTGAGCGTCATTACTCCATGGATGAAATCGTCAAGAAGAGTTGTGAGATTTTGTCTCAAATGACATCTTTGACATCCGTAGTCTTAGGACCGGAAAGTCGGTATCAGACCTTACAGCATATTCAATTGTTTCCATTAAGTGAACGTAGTGCTGTGGCAGTATTTATTACCGATCATGGACATACGGAAAACAAAACATTCCATTTTGATCGAGACATTAGTATGGAAGAAATTAAAACATGTTGTAACATCTTAAATGATCAATTAAGTGGAACACTCATTTGTGATGTTGTTGAGAAAATGCATATGATTGAACCATTAATGGCGTCTCATATTGCACGACATGAAGTATTATTTGAAGCTTTTGTGAGTGCCTTTATGAGATTTGCGAGTGAGCATGTGTATTGTAGCGGTCAATCTAATATGCTATATCAACCAGAGTTTGCAGATATTGAGAAATTAAAAGAATTGATGAAAATGTTAGAGGATAGTTCTTTATTTCGTCAAATTGCAAATCATGAAGGAAACGTTGCGATTGCGATTGGTGGAGAGAATAACTTAATTCAAATGCAAGATGTTGCGGTAGTTTCTAGTAAGTTTAAGATGAATGATCGTGATGAAGGTGAACTAATGATTGTTGGTCCTACTAGAATGCAATATAATCGTGTTGTCGCATTAATGGAATATATGAGTAAGGTCCTTGAAGATCTATATCGACAGGAAGAATAAGGAGGTCAACATGCAGGAAGAAAAAGATATCAAAGAAGAAGTGAAAGAAGAGTTAAAAGAAGAAATACAAGAGGAAACATGTGCATGTGAAAGTGAAGATTCATGTGGATGTGGCTCTGGTGAGAAAAAAGGGAAAGGCTTCTTAAAAAAGAAAAGAATTGAGGAGTTAGAAGCGCAAGTTGCAAAATTACAAGAAGAACTTGCAGCTAGTAAAAATGAGTACTATAAAGCATATGCAGATGCTGAAAACTTGAAAAAACGTTTACAAGCAGAAGCTGATAATGTTCGTAAATATCGCATTCAAGGATTTGCAAGTGAAGTGCTTCCAGTCATCGACAATTTAGAAAGAGCATTAGATGTAAAAGTTGATGATGAAAATGTAAAAAATTATGTAAAAGGTTTTGAGATGATCTACCAACAACTAATTCACATTTTAAATAA
>CAJFOG010000117.1 GCA_904395785.1 uncultured Eubacterium sp.
ATAATATGGTGTACACAATAGAACTCCAGTAATTGGATATTTCTCTAATCGCTGACATGATTGTAAAGTTGTCATCGTATTATTTGTTCCACACCCTACCCAAACTTCTAAAGTTGGCTTATGTTTTACTTCATCTAATACAACTTCCAATAAAAAATGTTGTTCCTCTTTGGTAAGCGATGGTGTTTCTGCTGTTGTACCACAAACAACAAATCCATCTGCTCCTTCTTTTACTAACCTTCTTATTAAGTTTCTTAAAGCCGTTTCATCAATAGATTTATCTTTATGAAAAGGAGTAATCAATGCTACAATGATTTTATACATTATGATTTTCCTCCTAACAAAATTGGTTGGATTTGTAAACCAGTTAATGCCTTATCACATGTTTCCATCAACAAAGACCATTCTGCAACGATACTTCTTCCTTTCTCAAATGGAGCATCTTGACGAAAAGGTACTGCATACATATGACGATAATTTAATAAAGCGAAAATATGTTGTCCACTAATTCCTAATCCATCATTTGTCGCTATCCCAAAAACAATATCTTTTTCATTACGAACCATTGCCTTAGCTGCTAAGGTAACTGGATGATCATAAATACCATTTGCTAATTTTGATGCCACTGTTGCAGTCATTGGGGCAATTACCATGATATCATATACATTCATAGGTCCAATTGTTTCTGCCTCAACAATCGTATGCATTACCGTATGCTTTGTAATAGACTCTAATTCATTGATGAACTCCTTTGCTTTAAAAAATCTTGTGTCACTTTCATAAACTGCTTGACTAACTACGACTTGTACGTCATTCTCTTTTACCATTTGCTTTAACTCTTTTAAAATATGAGCATGATTACAAAATGAACCACAAATACCAAATAAAATACGCTTATTTTTCATCCGCTATTTTCCTCCTTATATAATCTGCAATGATATTACCTGCACTAACAGATGCACATTTACCTGGTAAATTACTTGCCTTTACCACTTGACATCCATGTTCTTTTAAAGCTTCTAAAGGTAATAATTGTGGTGTAGCGATATCAATAATATATGGTATTTTCTCCCATTGTTTGACCATTTGTTCATCTATCATTTTACCGATTGCTGTATGAATAATAATATCTCCACATTGTTTCCAATCTTTTACACTCATAAAATTCCTTTTTAAATCGCATTGTCTACGTATCACTCTTACATTCACATGCAAATTTTTCAATATTTCATAAATAGCCTTCCCACATGTACCATATCCAATAATATCAACTTGTTGAGAATAAATGGATTTACATGTACCTTGAATCATTTCATTTAAAATCCCTTCCGCTGTTAATATCGCATTTTGTGAAACAACTTTTGTATCTTTCATATAACAATACCAAAATGGTGTGATTGCATTGCCTTTTTCTGATGTACCGCTGAATACTTGTAAATCACAACCTTGTTGTATCCAAAAATCATCAGATAAATGCAGTATTCTATCATACATTTGAACATTTCCATCTTCATTCATTCCTTTTACTGGTAATACTAACATATCTAGTTTTACGTCAACTACATCATTTTCCTCATAAATCTTATAAACATCATAATCTTGTGCTAGATTACTCGCTACTTGCCTCATACGTTCATCCGCACATATAATACCTATTTTCATCTAATACCTCCCTTATACTTTATTGTATGTACAATATGAAAAAGAAGATACTAGATTGTACCTTCTTATTGTTGACGTATTACGAAATAGTTTCTTTTTCCTTTTTTTATTAATGTATCTTGCTCACAAATTGCAGCTTCTTTACTTACTATATATTCTAAATCTTGAATTTTTTCTCCGTTTACTTGAATAGAACCTTGTTGAATCCATTCTCTAGCTTCACGTTTACTACTTGCGATATTTGCAGCTACTAATGCATCGACAAGTGATAATTGATCCGCTATCTCTCTTTTTTCAAACCCTTTTAATGCATCTTTTATTTCATCTTCTGCTAAATCTTTAATATTTCCTTTAAATAATGCATTTGTAATCTTACATGCTTTTTCATATTCTTGTTCCCCATGTAAGAAACATACAACTTCTTTCGCAAGTGCTTTTTGTGCTTCACGTTTAAATGGTTCAGTTTTTACCTTTTCTTCTAATACATCAATGTCTTCTTTTGATAAGAATGTTAATTTTTTCAAGTAATCAATTACTTTCGCATCTTCCGCGTTTACTAAGAACTGATACATTTCATATGCACTTGTTTTGTTTTTATCTAACCATACTGTTCCAGTTTCACTTTTCCCAAATTTTGTACCATCAGCTTTTGTAATCAATGGCATTGTTAATCCGTAACATGCAACATCTGCTCCATGTTTTTTTCGAATTAACTCCAGTCCACTTGTAATGTTACCCCATTGATCTTGTCCACCTAATTGTAGCGTACAGTTTTTTGTTTCATATAAGTGTAAGAAGTCTAGTGCCTGTAGTAACATGTAAGAAAATTCAGTATAACTAATTCCTGTATCTAAACGTCTTTTTACTGTTTCTTTATTAATCATATAGTTTACATTAAAAAATTTACCATAATCTCTTAAGAAATCAATAATCGTAATATCTTTTGTCCAGTCTAAATTATTTACCATTTCAAACCCAAATAACTCTTCAATCTGTTTACTTAAACAGTCATAGTTATGTTTTAATAACTCTGGAGTTAACATGCTACGCTCCCCACTTGCTTTTGGATCTCCAATAAAACCTGTTGCCCCTCCTACAAGCATAATTGGATGATGGCCGTGTTCTTTTAAACGCTTCGCACATAATAAACTTGAATAATGCCCTATATGCAAACTATCCCCAGTAGGATCCGTTCCAATATAAAATGTTAAACCACCTGCATTTAACTTTTCTTCTAAATCAGGACTTGTTACATCGTTAATTAGCCCTCTCCATTTTAATTCGTCAAATAATTTCATCTTGTCAATCCTCTCTTTTATATAGAAAAAAGCATCCTATCCAAGGACGCTTTTTGCGTGGTACCACCTTAGTTTTCTGTTGCACAGAACACTTAAATTCGTAACGTGAATGATACGTCCTTATTTTTCATAAGGAAGCTCCAAGGTGTATTCCATAAGTATCATATACGATTTTTCACCAACCAATCGTCTCTCTACATATGCATTCTTATGTACTCTGTCTTATCATCGCTTTTATTTTGTAGATTTTCTAGGAGTATAAATATAGCTTAACTCAATTTCTTTATCTGTTACTTCTTCATCATCTGTTAACATTTTTGTTAATAAACGCATCGCAACAGCTCCTAAATCATAATCTGGAATTTTAAATCCAGAAATTTGAGGTCTAGCCATCGCATTATATTTACTATCTAAAATACAAACTAGTTCTAAATCATTTGGTATAGAAATTCCTTCTTCTTTCGCAACATTCATTACCGCCATTGCTTGTGAATCACGGTATGTAATCACAACATCATGATGGTTTTGTTGTTTTACATATTCTTTTAAGAATAAGTAAGAAGAACGATATTCTTTTGGTATTTCAATAAAGCCATCAAATGTTTTTCCATGTTCTTGAAATGCTTTGTTTAACCCTTCTTTTAATTGTTTAATCATCGCAGGATTTTTACGATCCTCAATTAACGCAATGCGTTGTTTTCCTTTACGAATACATTCCATTGCATACTCATAAACTAATTTTGCATAATCTACATATACCGAACCAACTGTTTCATCACTCATCTTATTACCAATCACGACAATTGGAACTTGATATTTTGTTAATTGGTTTAATTCTTCTTTATTTAACTTATCATTAAAGATCACAACACCATCTGCTCTAGACTTAATGATATTTTCAATAATATCATTCATTTCGCTAATACCTTCTGTTGTTGTATGTAACATAATATTATATTTATAAATTTTCGCAACATCAATTAGCCCATTAATAATTTGCCCTGTATAAAAATAACTCGCTTCTGGTACTACTAAGGCAATTGTTGTTGTTTTTTGTAAAGCTAAACCTTGTGCTATCGCATTTGGTTTATATCCTAATTTTTCAATTGCTTCTTGTACTTTAGCTCTTGTATCCTCACGTACAACTTCAGAACCATTGATTACACGGGATACTGTTGCTAAAGAAACATCTGCTTCTTTCGCAACATCATATATCGTAATTCTTTTCATAAATGTCATCCCTTCTTATCATCTTCATCTTCAGTATCAAGTACTCTTTTTAATCCCATATATGCTTGTTCAGCAGCTTTTAATGTAGTTTTTTTCAACGACTTGATTGTTTTTTGTACGCGCTCATCTTGATGTATGGATTCTACTTTATCCGCAACAGTATTTACTACTTTTGCAACACGTTCATGCTCCATTGCTTTATCTACTCCATCTTGAATACATTGTGATAGTTTCGCACCACCATCTTGTATTTTTTGTTTACCTTGTTGCACATCATCCCTATTATAAAATTTATGAAGTTCTTCTTTCGCTTTATACATTAAAGTCAAACTTTCATTTTTTACAGATTGCATACGTGCTTTTATTTCTTCTTGCGTATGTTCATCTTTCATCCATGCTTTTAAATCTTCAAACTTATTTTGTATATTTTGTTTTACTTGTTCAATAAACTTGTGATTTTTTCCATCAGCTTCTTCTTCTAAGCGAATAATTTCAAATTTCATTTCTTTTTCCAATGATTGTATTTTTTCATCATTTATTTCCATCTTCACTATCCTCCTGTTGTATTGTATCTTCTTTATGAAGTTGTTGCATACACCAATCTTTTATAGAAGAAAAATTACTAATGATTAACGCAACAGATGATTTCACTGCTTGTTTACTAGCTTCATGTGCGAAATCAACTGTTTCGCTTAAATCAGATAACGTTTGTAATGGTTTTTCTAAAGATACTAAATCTTTATTTGCTGTATCTAATGTTTTTTCTAGTTTTTTTACCGCAACATTTAAAGATTTCATCACTTCTATTAAATGTTTAAAAAACAATGCAAGAAATACAAGCGCAATAAACCCTGCAATCGGTAATGCTTTCATTGAAACATTACTTAATACATCCAATAATTGATCTAAACCCATAACACACCTCTTTACTCTAGTATTTCCATAAGAATATTTTTTAATTTATAAATATCTTTGCTACTCATAAATACATAAACTGCAGATGCATGTTTGGCTAGTTGTTTTGCACCACTCTCATTTTCAGGAAGAATCATCGCATTTCCACAAACTTTTGCTAAATCATCAATGGTCACATGAACACCATTTTCTATAACTGCATTTTCTGGAAAATCACACAAATACGTATAATCAGCATCTTGAAAAGCTTCTTGAAAACGATCGATGAAATAAGCGATACGAGAAAAGCGATCAGGTTTGAATATCGCAACAATTTTTTTATTTGGATATTTTGTACGTACTGCTTCAATCATCAACTGTATTGCAGTAGGATGATGTGCATAATCATCAATAAATACATTATCCGCTTTTTGCTCAACATTAAACCTTCTTTTTACTCCTTGAAAACTAGCCAATCCATCTTGCAATAAAGAATATGGTAAGCCTTCCATAATTCCAACCGCAATTACACCAAGGCTATTCCATAAAAGAGGTTTCCCGACAAATGGAAGTTTAAACGTACCAAATTTTTCTTTTTTATATAATACATCAAATTTCATACCATCATGCATTTGCTTAATATTAACAGCCTGTACATCATTTGTATCTTCTAATCCATAGTAAAGATGATCAACATCCACACGCAATGAACGTATATGTTCATCGTCCCCAAATAGCACAATTCCTTTTTTTACTTGGTTCGCAAAAGATTCAAATGCATTACAATAATCTTCCATTGAATGATAGTAATCTACGTGATCTAACTCAATGTTTGTAATAATTGCATAATCTGGACGATATGCAAGAAAATGACGTTTGTATTCGCAAGATTCCACGACAAAATACTTCGCATCTTGTGGCATATCTCCACTTCCATCACCAATTAAAAATCCAGTAGAAGCACTCTTTGACATGACATGTGCTAATAATCCAGTCGTTGTTGTTTTCCCATGCGTACCAGCAACTGATATACTACAATACTCTTGAATCAAATTACCTAAAAATTCATGATAACGATATACAACAACATCTTGAGATTCTTGAAGTGCTAACGCTTTTTTCACTTCTACATGAGAGTCTTGAAAAGCATTCCCAACAATTACTGTCATTCCTTTTTGAATGTTATGTTCATCAAAAGAATAAATTGGAATATTTCTTTCTTCTAAAGCCTTCTGTGTAAAAATATACTTTTCAATATCTGAACCACTCACTTTATAGCCACGATCAGCAACAATCGTTGCTAAAGAAGCCATTCCAGAACCTTTAATCCCAACAAAATGATAATGCATTCTTTCACTTCCTTTATGATTCATTCTTACCAAAATCACTTTCTTCCTTTTTAACTGGAGAATGATTTCCAAAAATTGAAATTTGTAATGTTTCTTCTTTAATTTCTCTTCTACCTTTTGAAAGTAGCATATCTTCTAAGGAAAGAGAAGCTGTTACATCTTCTTCTACTTCATTTTTTTCTACTATATCCATGAAAGTATGTGTATCTTCCACAACAGGAACCACTTCTTCAATTTCTTCATGTTGCACCATCACCTCTAAAGGTGCTTGTTCAACTACTTCTTCTTTCTCTTCGACATGTTCTTCATGTTCATCGACACCAAAATATGGAGAGATAATCGTTCCAAGTGGATTTTCTTTTTTCTTATGTTTTCGAGAAGTAATTGGTGCAGGAACTATCACTTTTTTCGTTTTTTCCTTCTTTTTTTCTTCCTCATCTGCCCCAAACATAGGAGAGATTACTGGTGTAAATTCATATTCTTTCTTTTCTTCATGTTTAATCGCTTTTACACGAATTGGTTTTTGAAGTTGTTCATAGTCTTTTCTTACAGGCTTTTGTGATTCCTCATGAAGATTAATACTCACAAATCTACTAGATTCTGCACTTGATTGTTGTGTTTTTTTAGGTAAAGGTTGACTTTCCTCTACTTTAGGAAGCACAATTTCCTCAGTTGCATAAGTTTCTTCTTTTTGTTCCTTCATGTACACATTCGTTAGTTCATCTTCAACTATGACATCTTCTTCACTTTCCTCAAATAAGAAAGATGTTATCTTCTTGAAAACAGACATATCTGCAGCAACTCCTTATCTTAGCCTTTTAAATTTGCTAAAAAATCATCAATTTCTTTTTCAGTTTTACGTAGTTTTGATACAAAACGACCTGCTTCTTCTCCATCTCTAAATCCAACAAAACTTGGAATACCCATAATCATTAACTCTTGTGCAGCTTCAACACATTTATCACGATCTACATACCAAAAAGTGTATTCACTGTATTTTTCAACTAATTTAGGCATAAATGGTTTAATAAATACACAATCAGGACACCAATCAGCTGAGAATGTAAATACGTTTACACCACTAGCGTTTTTTGCAGCTTCAAATTCTTCTAAGTTTGTAATTTCTTTCATATATTCTTTCATCTTCATAACCTCCAAATATTTATTTTAATGGAATTTTTTTCCATACAGCTCGATAAATCGGCTGACCTTTTTCCATGAAACGATGTTCGTATTCTGTTATGACATCTTCTTCATGTTCAACTCTTCGATAATCTACACTAAATTCATGTAAATACCAATTTGCTTTTTGAAACTCTAATACACTATATTCAAATAGTGAAGAATTATCCGTCTTCATTTGTAATTCCCCATCTTCTTTTAATATAGTCGCGTATTGTTCAATAAAGGAAACATTTGATAAACGTTTTTTATGCGCACGTTTTTTTGGCCAAGGATCAGAAAAGTTTAA
>CAJFOG010000118.1 GCA_904395785.1 uncultured Eubacterium sp.
ACTACCAGATAATCCAGGATGATCTACACTTCCTTGTACACTCATCATTACCAATGATTCTTTATTTATTTTCATAGATATTACCTCCATTTTTTTATATTATACCATAATATAGCGCTATTTTATTGATAGAAACATGATATAATGATGAATAGGTGATAGCATGAGTAAATGTAAAGTAACAACTACAAAGCAAACAATCATTTCAAAAGAAGAATATAAGAAATATTATGATATTGTTACAAGAGGGAAGTTTTTAACTTCGATACAAGATACATTAAAAGAAATAGGTGACCAATGTGAAATGGTTGTATATCAGTCAACATTTGAACTACCATTAAAGAAAAATGTTTTTGGATTATATATAGTTTCTGTATATATAAATGGTAAGAAATTACGATTTTTGTTAGATACAGGTGCACAAATTAGTGGTATTACGCAAAAATGTTTTACGCATCTTCAACTACAAGCTCATCAATGCTTAGCGATTGGAAGTATTGGAGGAACAGAAAGAAAGTTACCAACAACTATCGTTGACCTTCAATTTGGAGGATGTATGTTTCATCGTAAGGGAATGATTGTGTTAGATGATCACAATTTTGGATTACGCATAGGAAATATAAATATATTAGGATGTGATGGAATTTTAGGATGGGATATTTTATCATTAGTAGATTTTGAGATTGATGATATATCTAAGATATTAAGAGTAAGTAAAAATCGTTTAAGATTGAATAATCCAAATATGATTGTAGGAGGATTTCCCCTTATATATGCGAAAGATTGCCATGGTAAAGTTTTAATTTTTGGTTTTGATAGTGGATCTAAGGTTAGTTGGATTCATATGCCATTCGCACAAAGAAATGGATGGGAGAAGGAAAAGGAAGTTCATATGATGGGGTTTGGTGTCCATGGTTTAGAAAAAATGTGTGTAGAAATGGTAAAAGATGTAGAAGTATATGTAGATCGTGCACAAATTCAATTATCCCATGTAATTAGTGGAAGATGTGAATTATTTGATACGTTCACATATGATGGAGTATTTGGAAATGAAATATGTAAGGGAAGAAGAATTCGTTTTGTGAATAGTCGAGCTATGGTTCTGCTTGTGTAATAGAAGAAGAATATGGTATAGTTATTACGTGTTTAGAAAGGAATGAAGTTTATGAAAATTTATGGTAAATTTATTTTAGAAAATGGTGCAGAGCTACCATTTGAATTATATCCACAGGAAGCTCCTGTTACAGTAGAAAATTTTGTGAAATTAGTAAAAGAAGGATATTATGATGGAAAAACTTTTCATCGTGTGATTAAAAACTTTGTTTCACAAGGTGGATGTCCTTATGGAAATGGTACAGGTGATTTAGGTTATACAATTCCTTGTGAAACAATGAATAATCCTCATCGTCATGAAGCAGGAAGTTTATCTATGGCACACCGTGGAAAAGATACAGGATGTTGTCAATTTTTCATTTGCCATGAAGCACAACCACATTTAGATGGTGTGCACACAGTATTTGGTAAAGTAACAGATAATATGGGTGCTGTACGTCAAATGTGCAATGGCGACGTTATGACAAAAGTAATTATTGAGGAAGCATAAGAAACATTATAGAGTAGGAGTATAGTATGTTTCAATTTATAGAGAAAATGGATGAAATAAAGGAACGATTAGATGCGAATGAACCATTGTTTATTGTCGATGTAAGAGAAGATGATGAATATATAGCTGGACATTTGCCTACTGCGCATTCTTATCCTTTATCTATACTTAAAAATATTGCATATACATTACCAAAAGATAAAGTATTATATGTATATTGTAGAAGTGGACAACGTTCGCAAGCTGCAGTTAGAATTTTACAAGAGTTAGGATATGATCAAGTAGAAAATATTGGAGGAGTCATCCATTGGAAATATGAGTTTGTATAATAGAAAAGGTAATATGTAGAAAGATGTATCACATATTACCTTTTTGTTTTTGACGGACATACTCAAATGCAAAAATTGCAGTACTTGTTGCGGCAGTCATAGCATTTTTAAATTCGCTTTCATAGGGAATATATAAATTTTGGTCACTATATTTTTGGACTAATTTACTTAATCCTCTTAATTCACCGCCAATTCCAATACAAACTTTCTTAGGGAATGTGTAGTCATATAAATTTATTGCATCGCTTCTTTGACCAAGAACAAGTTGTATCTGATGTTGTTTCAATTGTTGTAAAGTTTGTTCCATATCATGTGCAATAAAAATAGATAAATATTCACTTGCTCCTGCACTAGATTTTGTTACGACATTTACAGCTGTTGTCCAATTTCGAGGGCTTACAATGACACCATCGCATCCTGCAGCATATAATGTACGAAGAATGTATCCAAAATTAAAAGGATCTTCAACACCTTCAATTAACGCAAGAAAGACATAATCTTTATGTAAAATAGTATGTAGTTGTTGATATTGTCTTTCTGAACAAACTGCGAGAATACCACCATGTGTATTACCCTGTGCAAGTTGATCAATGGTATTTCTGGATAAATATTCAATTTCTATTTGCTCCTTCTTTGCATAACGAAGGATATAGGCAGTATCTTTATCTTTTTTCTTAGGATCAACAATCACTTTTAAGACTTTTCTTTTCTTTCCTTGTAAGACAGCTTTTACTGAAATATTACCTTCTACGATATAAGTTTCCATTCGATTACCTCTTTATTATATATTTATACAACACATTATAGTATAATAATTCTATAAAATACAATAGTATTCAAAAGTTTTCTTATTAGATTTATATAAATGATAAAAGGAGGTATATAAAATGAAGGTTGCGATGGTTACAATGAATGTGGAGGTAGGAAAGTGTCAAGATAATGTACATAAGATGCTTACTTATATTGAAAAAGCAAGACAGGAAAATGTAGATTTAATTATCTTTCCTCAAAATGCTGTAAGTGGATATTTATTATATGAACAATGGATGGATGATGCATGGTGTCGCTATGTTGATGCATTTAATGAAATACTTATTCAAGAGTCTTATGATATTGCGATTGTATGGGGAAATATACGTTATCGTAATAAACGACGTTTTCAAGCAGCTTTTTTTGCCTATGAAGGTAAAACACATATGCGTGTAAAAAGTAATGAAACTTTAGCATATATTAATGATCATTTGTATTTTGAAGAAAGTAAGATCAATAGTGCAATAGAATATAAAGGATATGTAATGGCATTAAATTTTAAAGATGACCTTCAAATAGCAGATATCAATATTAATATTGATAGTTATATGTATGATACTTCTTTACAAAGAATATGGAAAGGAACACAGTTTTATGTGAATGCTAGTGGGATACAATATGATCAACAATATGTACGTGTATTAGATGGAAATTGTATATATATGCAAGATGGACAATGTCTGTATGCATCATCTAGTATAAAACAAGAGTATCATATAGTAACACTTCACCAACAACCAATAATTTCAAAAAAACCCTCTCTTTATGAAATATTATGTACATCTTTACGTTTGTTTGATGAACAAGTAGGTGTAGATAAACAATGGATACTACCTATTACTGATAATATAGGAAGTATCATATCTGCATATATGTGTGTAAGTGTGTTAGGAATACAAAAAGTGATAGGAATAGTGTTAGATGACACATGCCCTATTTCTTTTTACGAACAATTAGGTATATCATTAAAAAAAATATCGGGAAGTGCAGAAGATAAAAAAATAGCGTATCATCAAATCGTATCTAAATTAGATAAATGTATAATTGTTGATACATGTTATAAAGCTGATAGGGTATTTAAACATAATCCATATATATGTTATCCGCATATTGCATGTTCCATTATTGGTGATTTAACAAAAAAAGAATTAAAATTGATTGTAGATGATATCCGCATATTGCCAATAGATAGTATGAAATATTTTACAAAAGAAATAGAGGATGAGTTTGTTGAATGTCTATGTCATCCATTAGAATTATCAATATTCTTTGAAAGATATCCTATTAAAGCGAAAAAAATTATGAAGACGTATCAAAATTATATGTTAAGTTATAGACAATATATCTATGTACTATGTATGCATCATCAAGTAATTGGTAATCATCAGATAATTCCAACACTAAATTATAATTATTTAGAAGTGAAAAAGGATTTGTCATTATAATTGACAAATCCTTTTTTCTAATCTTCAGTTAATGTTAAGTTATTTCTTTTACATTCTTCTATTATATTCATGATATGATCACTAATACGCTCAATATCAGTCATAATTTCTGAATAAATGACACAATCTTTCGCATCTACTTGTTTTTCATATAATCGGTCAATTTGTTTTTGACGATAACTTGCGGTTAATTCATCAATGCGATTTTCAATACGTTCTATTTTCTCATAGCTATCATTTTGCGGTGTTGTTCGATATGTATGCAATAATGTAAAGCTTTTTTGAAGTAAATCTAGCAATTGTTGAAGTTCTTCTTTCACAATATCTGTTTTAGTTAAATGATATTCATGTTCATCTACTGCATATTGCATAATGTTATATGCATGATCACCAATACGCTCAATATCAGAAAAACATTTGTATAAAGCATTAATACTATTACTTTCTTGTTCATTTTTATTTAATAAAGAAACTTGTGACATATAATCGGTAATTTGAAAATTAATAAAATCAATGCGTTTTTCTCTTTTTTCTATTTTTTTTATGTCAACATCATTATTAATTAATGCTTGTATACTGTCCATAATATTTTTTTGTGCTAGTTCTAGCATTGCTTGCGCTTCTTTACGTAATGAAGAAATTGCGATAGTAACTGAACCGATATTATGTTTATCGATAAACATTAAAGGTACATTATAATCAACTTCTTCGCTTTCTTCTGGATGTATAGGCATAATGATTTGAGCTAGTTTTGCTAAATGATTACCAAATGGTATTAATAAAATAGAAGTTGTGATGTTAAAAATAGTATGAGTATTTGCTATTTGTTGTGCAGGATTTGATGTAAAAGCGACCATCCAATTCACAAAAGGAATAAATTGAATAGCAATCATAAAAATGATAGTTCCAATAATATTAAAAGATAGATGAATAATCGTTGTACGTTTTGCCATTCGATTTGCACCAAGACTAGCAAGAACGGCTGTAATACATGTTCCTATATTTTGACCAAAAATGATATAAATAGAACTGCTTAATGGAATTAAACCACCTAATGCCAATGCTTGCAATATACCTACTGAAGCAGAAGAACTTTGAATTAATGCAGTAAATAAAGCACCAATTACAACTGCTAAGAAAGGGTTAGAGATAGTAGTTATTGCCTCTAAAAACATTGGGGAATCTTGTAAAGGAATCATAGCTTCTTTCATCATATCCATTCCAATAAATAAGATACCTAATCCAGCGAAAATATCTCCAATTGCATTCAGTTTATTACTTTTGATAAAGGTCACTAAAATAACACCGAATAATGCAATTAAAGGAGCTATACGACTTGCATCTAATGCAATTAATTGACCTGTAATTGTTGTACCAATATTGGCACCCATAATAATCCAAACTGCTTGATTTAAAGTCATTAAACGTGAATTAACAAATCCAACGACCATAACGGTAGTAGCAGAAGAACTTTGAATAACAGCAGTAATTAAAGCTCCAACTAAAACACCTAAAAAATGATTACTTGTAAGCTTTTCAAGGATTGTTTTCATACGGTTACCAGCGGAATTTTCTAATCCTATACTCATCATATGCATACCGTATAAGAATAATGCTAGTCCACCAAATAAAGCTAAAATATTAGAAAATGTCATGTTATTTCCTCCTAATGTAATAATAAACAGACATTATTTAGTATAAGGAAATTCGAAAAAGGGTACAATAAACATTTGTTAAGTTTTTGTTAATTTTATGAATATATTGTTAAATAAATAAGATATATATGAATATTATGTTAAAAAAGCACTCATTATGAGTGCTTTTACTGCATAGACATAAACATATCGTCGTATGTTGGGAATGGGTAACGTTCTTTTGATAGCTCATCTTCAATTTCATCAATGATAGTACGTAGTACATGCATTTGCGGTAAAACCTCATGATTTAAATACATTGCTTTTTCAATGTTATCAGGATACGTACTGCGATTTCTCATTTTCTCATCTAATAACTCTTGTTGTGTATGCAATTTTTCTAATTTATCTAATAGCGTTTGAATTTTATCATCATAGAAAGAATGAGCGATTCCTAAAGAGTTTTTACTATCTGTGTAAAATTTGATTTCTTTTAATAAAGCAGGTAGTATTTCTTTTTTAGATATATCTAATAATGTTAATACTTCAACTTTCACAGATTTACGATATTCTTCTATTAAAATATCTACACGTGCCTGTAATTCTACTTTATTATATACTTGATTACGTTCAAACATTGCGATTGTTTTTTCATCCATAAAGGAAGAAATAGAGTTCACATAGTGAGGGATATTCGCTAGACCACGTTTTTGTGCTTCTTGTTTCCATTCCTGACTATATCCATCTTTTGAAAATAAAATACGATGATGTTTTTGTAGAATATCACGACATATATCTAATGCTTTCTTACGAATATCATCAATATATTTTAAGTCCTGTAACTGATTAGCGATGTCATGTAAAGAATCAGCAACAATTGTATTTAATACAATATTTGTTGTGGAAGCACTACGACTACTTCCGACCATTCTAAATTCAAATTTATTACCTGTAAAAGCAAATGGTGAAGTACGGTTTCGATCACTTGTATCTTTTGGCACATAAGACAAATTTGCGATTGCATATGGTGTTGTTTCTATTTCATTTTTTAATTCATGCTCTCCATTTTTTAATTTTCTTAAAATGGTTTCTAATTCATCACCCATGCATATAGAAATAATAGCAGGTGGTGCTTCATCTGCACCTAATCGATAATCATTTCCATAACAACTAGCCCCCATACGAAGTAATTCAGGATACGTATCAACAGCGCGAATAATTGCGCATACAAATAATAGGAAACGTATATTTTCATGTGGACGATCACCAGGTTCTAGTAAATTTTGTCCATCATCTGTAACTAATGACCAGTTATTGTGTTTTCCACTTCCATTGACACCTTGAAAAGGTTTTTCATGTAATAAACATGCCATACCGTGCTTTTCGGCTTTTTTCTTTAACACATCCATCATAATTAAGTTTTGATCGATTGCTATATTACAATCATTAAAAATTGGTGCAATTTCAAATTGACATGGTGCTACTTCATTATGTTCAGTTTTCGCATAAATACCTAATTTCCATAATTCTTCATTTACATCTTTCATAAAAGCTTGTACACGAGATGGAATACTTCCAAAATAATGTCCTCGAATATCCATGCTTTTTGGAGGCATAGAACCGAATAATGTTCTACCTGTATGTGTTAAATCACGACGTTTTAGATATAAGTCTTTGTCTATTAAAAAATATTCTTGTTCCAAACCTAGCATTGGTGTTACACGACGAATATCTTTATCTTTAAATAAATTCACTATTCTTGTTGCTTGTTTACTGATCGCTTCTACACTTTTTAATAAAGGTGCTTTTTTATCTAATGTTTCCCCATTATAAGATACAAAGATAGTTGGGATACATAGTACATTATCTCTTAAAAAAGCAGGGGAAGTACAATCCCAATATGTGTATCCTCTTGCCTCAAACGTGGCACGTAATCCTCCACTTGGAAAAGATGATGCATCACCTTCACCTTTAATTAGCGATTTACCACTAAATCGAGAAATTGGTTGATTATACTCACCTGGTTCAATAAAGCTGTCATGTTTTTCAGCAGTCGTACCAGTTAGTGGCTGAAACCAGTGAGTAAAGTGGGTAGCGCCTTTTTCCATTGCCCAATTTTTCATAGCATGCGCAATTGCATCTGCTGTTGTTTGATCTAATGCATCTTCTTTGTGAATCGCAGTTTTCCATTTCTTATAAATAGGATGAGGTAAACGCTCTTTCATTACAGTTTCACTAAATAAATTTGTACCGAAGTCATCAAATGGATGTTTTATCATATATATTCTCCTTTTCTACAAAATGAATTTTAACAAAAAAAGTAAAAAAAGTATATAAATTATAGAAATAAAATTTAAAAAAATAGTAAAAAGTAAAAAAATAAATGAAAAATATCGTTTTAAAAAATAAATTTTAATTAAAAATGAGAAAAATAATATATAATTCAATTAGCAGAAAAGGTATGTTTTTGTTGTATATTGTAGTATACTATTTATATACAGTGTAAAAGAAGGAGGATTTATGATGAATTTAAAAGGAACAAAAACAGAGAAAAACTTATGGGATGCATTTGCGGGAGAATCAATGGCTCGTAACAAATATACGTATTATGCATCAAAAGCAAAAAAAGAAGGATATGTGCAAATTGCTAATATTTTTGAACAAACGGCGAATAATGAAAAAGAACATGCAAAATTATGGTTTAAGTTATTACATGATGGTATGCCAGATACAATGACAAACCTAAAAGATGCAGCTTCTGGTGAAAATTATGAGTGGACAGATATGTATGCTCGTATGGCAAAGGAAGCTCGTGAAGAAGGATTTGATAGCATTGCGGATACTATGGAAGGTGTGTTGGCAATTGAAAAATCACACGAACAGCGCTTTGCAGCATTATTAAATAACTTAGAAGATGGTACGGTCTTTGAAAAAGGGGAAGAAACATTATGGGAGTGTTTGAATTGCGGACATTTGCATAAAGGAATTTCTGCTCCTGAAGTATGTCCAGTATGTAGTCATCCTCAATCTTATTTTGAAGTAAGAAGTGAAAATTATTAAGAAAATTGGCTCTAGAGTAAAATGTGTTATATGCTTACTCTATGAGCCTTTTTCTTAACAAAAAATTTACAATTAGTTGTTGTAAAAAATAGGGAAAAGTGTACAATGGTATATAATGGTGTATTAGATAGAAAGGTTGAAAGGTGAGTATGATAAATTTTATACATTCCATACTAGGGTTTAAGAAATTGTCACCCCCACAAAAAATTGCATTAAGTTTTTTACTTGTGATTTTTACCGGGACATTATTATTGACATTACCAATCTCTACGAATAGTGGAACATTTTTTCATCCACTAGACGCTTTATTTATCGCAACAAGTGCGACTTGTGTTACAGGTTTAACGACATTTACGATTGCAGATACATTTAATATCTTCGGACAAGTTGTATTACTACTTTTAATTCAAATAGGCGGATTAGGACTGATGACATTGATGGCTATGTTATTGGTGCTTTCTAAACATAAATTATCTGTAAATGAAAAAAAGGTTATGAAAGAAATGTTAAATAAAGAGCATATGTTGGATATGAAGAGATATATTTTAGATATATTGAAATATACGTTATGTTTTGAGTTTGCTGGTGCATGTTTATTATCTTTTCAAATGATTCCTCAATATGGACTAGCGCAAGGAATTTTTCATTCAATATTTTTAGCGGTTTCAGCCTTTTGTAATGCAGGATTTGATGTGTTTGGTTCCAATAGCTTACAAGCATATGTACATAATCCATTAATATGTATAACAGTAATGATTCTAATTATCCTTGGAGGATTAGGGTTTGCGGTTTGGTTTGATTTGCGTGATCATTTAATTCCTTTTCTTACGAGAAAAATAACGTTTAAGAAGTTTAAAAAATCTCTTTCTTTACATACACGTATTGTATTAATTGTAACTATGATATTAATATTTGGTGCAGGATTGATGTTTATATTATTAGAATGGCAAAACTTGAATACGATTGGTACTTTTACACTTCCTGAAAAAATTATGACTGTAATTTTTGAATCTGTTGCTTTACGTACAGCAGGATTTACTTCGATACAATATAGTACATTAACACCGTCTACTAGTTTGTTGATGATGGTTGTTATGTTTATCGGAGGGTCTCCTGGTGGTGCTGCTGGTGGTATTAAAACTACGACAATGGCAATTGTTGTTATGTATATAGTACATATGCTAAAAGGAAAAGAACAAATGATTATATGTAAACGTGCAATTAAAAAAGAAATTGTGATTCGTGCAATGGGTATATTTTTTATTAATCTATTCACATTGTTTGTTGGAATCTTTCTATTAACAATTGTAGAGCCACATGGATTTATCGAACTATGCTTTGAAGCTGTGAGTGCTTTGGCTACTGTAGGTTCAACATTAGGTATAACAGCACAGTTAACTATGTTAGGTAAAATTATTATAATTTTAATGATGTATATAGGAAGAATTGGAATAGCAACATTAATTATTTCTTTAGCACGTCCTAAATCTAGTAGTGATGCATCGAATAAGGTATCATTTCCAAATGGAAATATTATTGTTGGTTAGGAGTTATGAGGTATGAAAAAATATAAAGATAGACAATATGCAGTATTAGGGCTTGGAATTTTTGGTTCAACTGTTGCGAAAACACTAAGTAAATATGATTGTGATGTAATTGCGGTTGATAATGATATTAAATGTGTTGATCGTTTAGCTGATATCGTAACACAAGCAATACAATGTGATATTACAGATATTCAACAACTAAAAGCCGCAGGTATTCAAGATTGTGATGTAGCGATCGTTAGTATGGGTACGAAGTTAGAAGAAAGTGTAATGGCGATTATTAACTTAAAAGAGTTAGGAGTGCCTTATATTATTGCGAAAGCTAAAAATAAAAGATATATGCAAATTTTTATGGAATTAGGAGCAAATAAAGTAGTACGACCTGAAAAAGAAATGGGGGAACAAGTAGCAAAATCTGTATTAGGTAAAAATATAATTGATATTGTAGATTTAGATCATGAATATTGTGCAGTTGAAATACCTGCTCCAAAAGCTTGGATAGGAAAGACATTAGTCGAATTAGATATTAGAAAAAAATTTGGAATTAATGTTATTGGGATACGTAGACATCATGATGAGCATATGGATGTTAGTCCTGATCCAAATTATTGTATTGAAGAAGATGATCATTTAATGGTAATTACAGATGCGAATGCATTAGATATGTTTGATGATATGGAATAGTTGAGTAATATCGTTAGATTCTAACATAGAGATACAAATAGTTGATTTCCTACATATTTGTAAAAATATCTTTTAATCAATTACTTCAATTTGAAATATTAGTATAGAAAAAGCGGTTTTTCTCGAAAGGATTAACCGCTTTTCTTATTAGATATACTGGATTTACTTGGGGTCGACCCCTACCACCACATTTTCT
>CAJFOG010000119.1 GCA_904395785.1 uncultured Eubacterium sp.
TAAGACAGCACTCCTTATCTACTACAATTATACACCCAATATTTCGAATAACTAAATATATTTTTATAGTTTTGTCCGAATTGCAGAAAAAATTGAAAAATAAAGTTGACTTAGGTTAACTTTTGTTGTATAGTATAGGAGAAGTTAGATAACACAAACAAAGAGATGAGATGCACTTCTCGTGTAAAATTTCCTCTATAACTTTACAACCAACCAACAGACAGTAACATCTGACTTCTAAAGGCTATTTGATAGCCTTTTTTATTTATGTCTTTACATATTTAATTTTTGATGTAGTATATACATGTTGAGATTATATGAGATGATTGCAGTAATTTAAAGAAAAGGAGCTTTTATGAAATTATTTAGAGAAGTTTTCATCATATTTGGAATTTCTTATTTAGGAGATTGTTTACAAAAAATAATGGACTTACCATTACCAGGTAGTTTAATAGGTATGATTATTTTATTGTGTTGTTTACAAGTTCGTTTGATTAAGTTACATCAAATAGAAACTGTATCTGATTTTTTATTAGGCCATTTGCCGTTTTTCTTTATTCCAGCAGGAGTGTCTTTATTATCTTATTTAGGTATGATTCAAAATATTTGGATTTCATTGATTATTATATGTGTATTGACAACAATTATAACGATGGGGGTGAGTGGTAAAGTTGTTGAGTGGTGTATGAATAGAAAGGAGAATGTGCATGAATAATATCGTTTCTCATGGGATGTTTGGGATTATTTTAAGTTTATTTGCATTTGAGTTAGGTTTATTTTTACAGAAAAAAACAAAGTTATTAATTATGAATCCATTACTTATTGCGATTATTATCATTATGACGTTTCTACAAGTATTTCATATATCGTTAGAAGATTATCAAATAGGTGGTAATATTATATCGTTATTTTTAGGACCTGCTACAGTAGTGTTGGCAGTTCCACTTTACCAACAAATAGCGAATCTAAAGCGTTATATCATTCCTATTTTAATTGGTATTTGTAGTGGTATTATCACTAGTTTAATTAGTACCATTGTATTATGTGTTTGTTTTCAATTAAATAAAGAGATGATTGCAAGTTTATTACCGAAATCTATTACTACTCCAATAGGTATTGAAGTTAGTAGCCAATTACAAGGAATTCCAGCAATTACCGTTTTAGCAATTTTAATTACAGGAATTATAGGTGCTGTTCTTGCGGATATGATATTTAAAGTGTTCTGCATTCAACATCCAATTGCGAAAGGAATTAGTTTAGGTACAAGTGCACATGCAATTGGTACAACAAAAGCATTATCTTTAGGAAAAGTAGAGGCAGCTATGAGTTCTTTATCTATCGGTGTTGCAGGTCTACTTACAGTTTGTATAGCTCCATATGTATGGCAGGTATGTTTAAGTTTTATATAAGGTATGAAAAAACTAGAATGTTTAAAATGCCCCCCCTGTTTATTGAAAGCCAATAAATTGAGGGGCATTTCATCTTCATAAAGTTTTTCTTATTTAATGTTATTGTTGTTTTAATAAAAATAGTTTTATGATTGTAGTTCATGATACATTTGTTGAAGAAGTGACCATGTTTGTGTAGATAACATTCCATCTGCATGAATACATAAAAGTTGTTGAAATGAACGTATGCTGTTTATATAGTCTTGATCCCATATTGTATGTTTTGGTGGAATTACTTTTCGATAGAAGGTGGAAATCACATGTAGATATTGAGAAAGCTGAGATAATGGAAACATCGAAATATGATAAGAATACTGATGAGAATCGATAGTTAGTGTAAGGTAGGAAATACAATTTGCTTGTATCGATATGTTAGAAAGATAAATTTGTTTGTTTTGGATGCAAAGTTCTACATCATAATTTGTATGGTTTGTTTCATCAGCATAGATGGCGACAGGTTTTAAACCATTTTCATAATTCAAAGTAGTTATATGTTCCCATTTGAGTATATGATGATATTTTTGAAGAATGTGCACATGAGTGTGTGTGCGATCGACTTGTTGTGCAGTTTGAAGTCGTATTTGTAGATATCCAGTTGCGATAATCTCACCTCCTGCTTTACTATATGTAATTACGTATGAAAGAGGCATTAGAAAAGCCTAGGTGAAAATATGTATTACATTAGATTTTATGATATAATACAAGAAAAAGGAGGTAAGACTATGCCGAGTATATTAACACATGCTTTATTTGCAGAAGATGTATATCAACAAGTTACTTCAAACAAGATAGTAGAGATGATAAAAAAAAATCAATCATTATTTTATATGGGAAGTAGTGGACCTGATTTTTTATTTTTTTATCATGCATTGCCATGGGAGTCATATAAAGATCATACGTTGAATAAGCTAGGTAGTATGGTACATGCAAGTCATGTGGATGATTTTTATGAAGAAGCGATTCGATGTATTCAGCAACAAAAACATAAGGAAATTCAAGAACGAATGTTTGTGTATTTGTTAGGGCATCTTTGTCATTGGGCTTTAGATAAAACAGCACACCCATATATATATTATCGTACTGGTAATTGTAAAGGACAAAGTGCATCTTATCATCATCGCTTGGAAGCAATGATAGATACAAAGATGTTAGCTATGAAAAAGCAATGCAGCGTAAAAGAGTTTCCAACATATGACATAGTGAAAACAGATAGAGAAATCTTACAGGCTATCGCAAGAATTTATGTACCAGTAGCAAAAAAAGTGTTTGATACACAACTAAAAGTGTCACAAATTAAAGAATCGTTACAATCCTGGTATGATGTGTTAAAATTATTTCATGATCCAAAAGATCAAAAATATAAGTTTTTAAAATTTTGGGAAGAGCGTTTGCATAGGAAATGGAAGTTTTCAGGATATATTATTCGTAGTCATGAAGGAAATGAATTAGATATATTTAATGAATCTCATCAAGTATGGAAGCACCCATGTGATGATACTTTGCAATTTACAACGTCTTTTTTGGATTTGTATGAAATAGCGCAAGAAGAAGTACTTGAGGTTATTGAGAAAGTATATGCATGCGTATATGAGAATAGATCTTTTGATGATGTACGAGCACTTTTAAAAAACGCTTCTTATAATAGTGGTAAATCAGATTCATATGAATCTGATATGCAGTATTTTGATATTATATTTGAATAAGAGCAGTCATAAAAAGACTGCTTTTTTAGAAAGGAGAAAATATGAAAATAGCAGATTTACATGCAGATATTGGATATGATTGTATGCAGAAAAAAAAACAAGGGTTCTCTCATAATGTTTTATCTCAATATCATGTAGAAAATTGGAAATCAAGTAATATTCAATTAGTATGTATGGTATCATATTTTGAAGGTTATGAATCTTGGAAAGATATGCAAGAGATGATTGTGAATCTTCGTAATCAAATTATGATGTGCAAGGATGTTGATTTGGTACTAACAAAACAAGATTTATTAAAATCAACGGATCATATAAAAGCAATTATGAGTGTAGAAGGAATGTGTGGTGTAAAAGAAAATGTGACTTCATGTGTAGAGTGGATGTATAAACAAGGGATTCGTGTAGCATCTCTTTGTTGGAATGATGAAAATGCATTGGCAACAGGTGTTAGGGGTAATGAAAAAAGAGGATTACAAGAAAAAGGTTACGAAGTCATTGAGACAATGAAACGTTTAGGTATGATTGTGGATGTATCTCATGCCAATGATCAAACATTTTGGGACATTATGCAGATAAATGATGTTCATGTGATGGCTTCTCATTCTAATGTAAGAAAATTATGTAATCATAAGCGGAATTTAACGATACAGCAAATTCAAGAAATACGGAATAGACAAGGAATTATAGGATTAAATGCTGCTCCATATTTTATTCATACACAACGAGAATATCAAGATATAAAGTATTTTGTAAAACATTTAACATATCTTAAACAGCGATTTGGTGATATACAGGGTATTGCGTGTGGATTTGATTTTATGGATTATTTTGAGAATGAAACACAGTTTACCAAAAACTTGCAATGTGCAAAGGATGCCAGAAATTTAATAAGAGTTTTACAAGAAGAAGGTTTTAATAAGTCAGAAATACAGTCATTTCTTTATGATCACGTTTTTGATTTTTTTAGCAAGGTATTATGTTAAAAAAACATCTATTAACATAAAACATAGATGTTTTTATGATATTTATGGGATTATAATGTGAAGGTAAAAATTGCCTACACTATTAGTTTAACATACAAAGTGATAAAAAAATAGACTGTTTTAAAAAAGTTTTGAATATATAATATAAGTATAATAACAAGGAGGGATTTGAAATGAAAGTACAAATCTTAGGAAAAAATATTACAGTAACACCAGCAATTGCGGAAAGGATTGAAAATAAATTAGGTCATTTGGAAAAATATTTCATCATTGATGAGGATGTAGTTGCGAATGTAGTTGTACGTGTTTATCCAACAAAACAAAAAATTGAAGTAACAATTCCAACAAAATTTGTTGTGTTACGTGCTGAAGTAGTTCATGATGATTTATATGCAGCAATTGATTTAGCAGTTGATAAGTTAGAAGATCAAATTCGTCGTCAGAAAACAAGATTAACTAGAAGACATAAAGAAAAATTAGCATATTCATTTATTGAGGAACAAGAAATTGATGAGGCATATGAAGAAGAAGAGGTAGTGAAAACAAAATCATTGGTGCCAGATACTATGGATTTAGATGATGCGATTATGAGAATGGAAATGTTAAATCATAGTTTCTTTATTTATCGTGATGAAGAAACAAAAGAAGTAGCAGTTGTGTATAAACGTCATGACGGTGGTTATGGATTGATTGAAACAGAATAAAATGATGAAAAGTAATGCGAAAAAGCATTGCTTTTTGTCTATATATGAGTAGAATTGATGTTATTTAAACAAAATACCCGAATTGCAAGTAGAAAGTGGAATTAAAGATAGAAATTAATATCAGAAGAGTTAAAAATAGAAGAAAGCTCATTTTTAAATA
>CAJFOG010000120.1 GCA_904395785.1 uncultured Eubacterium sp.
CAAGGAAAAACAACTGCGAAAAGTGCGAAAAGACGTCTATTTTCACATGTATGTATGTTTTTTGCGTTAGTATTAGGAACAGTATTTGTTGCGGCTACAAAAACTTATGCAGCAGAAGGTGTGAATGAAATGAATGGTTCTATTGCGCAAGGATTAGGATTCATTGCAGCAGCACTAGCAACTGGATTATCTGCATTAGGAGCAGGGATTGCGGTAGCATATGCAGCACCAGCAGCAATTGGAGCATTCTCTGAAAATAAAGAAAACTTTGGTAAGGCTATGATTTTCGTTGCGATGGGTGAAGGGGTTGCGATTTATGGTTTATTAATTTCTATTATTATTATCTTTATGAAATTATAAAATTAGGAAATGTAAAGGAGAATTTTTATGAAATTTTTCCTACTAAGTGATAATGTGGATACATTAGTTGGGATGCGTCTTGCAGGTATAGAAGGTGTTGTTGTTCATAAACGACATGAAGTGTTGGAAGCACTTGAAAAAGCTATGCATATGGAAGATGTTGCGATTATATTAATGACAACTAAATTGATTGAGACGTGTCCTGATGTTGTTTCTGATTTGAAATTAAAAATGAAAAGACCATTAATTGTAGAAATTCCAGATCGTCATGGTTCAGCAAAAATTGGAGAAACAATTGATCGATATGTGAGTGAAGCAATTGGTGTGAAACTGTAAGAGGTACGTACTATGTTATTTGAAAAAGATGAACTTGAGCAGTATTTTAAAGATGAGATTCAAAGAATTAATCAAATTGAAATTGATCGTTTAGAAAATGAGATTGATGAAATTCGTCAACAAGCGATCCAAGAATTAGAAAGCAGTGTACAACAAGAATCGTATATGTACTATGAACAAGAACTAAAAGAATTACAGAGTGAGCATGCGATTCAATTAAGTAGAGTACGTGAAGAAACAAATCGTAAATTAATGAAGAAGCGTAAAGAACTAAGTGAAGCAGTGTTTACGCAAGTAAAAAATCAACTTCAAACATTTGTAGAAAGTGATGAATACTTAGAATTTTTATGCGATAAAGTAAAACGATTTGCAGAGTATGGATATGAGGATGTAATCTTATACCTATCAAAACATGATATTTCCTTTAAAGATCAACTACAAACTGTATATGGACAAGCTTGTGAAATTATGCAGGATGAAGAAATTGTACTTGGTGGTGTTCGTTTAGAGTGTTTGAAAAATGGTAGAATTATCGATGAAACATTTGATATGGTATTAGAAGAACAAAAAGATTGGTTTTATACAAATTCGGGCTTATTTGTGAAGTAAAATATATGCATAAAGGTGCAAAGAGGTGATTGTGTGAGTGAGAATGTAATTTATTCCATCAATGGACCAGTAGTAAAGGTTAAAAATGCACTAAATTTCTCAATGATGGAGAAAGTGTATGTTGGAAATCAACGTTTGATGGGAGAAGTTATTAGTATTAGCAAAGATGTAACAACAATTCAGGTATATGAGTCTACAACAGGGTTAAGACCAGGAGAACCAGTAGAAGCAAGTGGACGTCCAATTTCGGTTACATTAGGACCTGGTATTTTAAGAAATATTTTTGATGGTATTGAACGTCCACTAAAAGAGATTGAAAAAGAATCTGGTGCTTTTATCGCAACAGGTAGCAATGTTGCCCCACTAGATGAAGAAGCTTTATGGGATGTAACAATAAAAGTAAGGGTTCATGATGAAGTAGAATCAGGACAGATTTATGCAACCTTACCAGAAACAGATTTAATAGAACATCGTTGTATGATTCCACCTTACATGCGTGGAACAATCACATGGGTAGCAAAAGATGGACAATATAAAGTACATGATGAAATTATAAAAATAAAAGATGATACAGGTGTAGAACATACCTTGACATTATGTCAAGAATGGCCGATTAAACAAGCAAGACCTGTTTCTAAAAGATTACCAATTAGTATTCCATTAATTACCGGACAGCGTATATTTGATACGTTGTTTCCAATCGCTAAAGGTGGAACTGCCGCTATTCCTGGAGGATTTGGAACAGGAAAAACGATGACACAGCATCAGTTAGCAAAATGGTGTGATGCAGACATTATCGTATACGTTGGTTGTGGAGAACGTGGTAATGAAATGACACAAGTATTAGAAGAATTTTCTGAATTAATTGACCCAAAATCAAATCGACCATTAACAGACAGAACGGTATTAATTGCGAATACAAGTAATATGCCTGTGGCAGCACGTGAAGCAAGTATTTATACAGGGCTTACATTAGCAGAGTATTATCGTGATATGGGGTATCATGTTGCGATCATGGCAGATTCTACATCACGTTGGGCAGAAGCACTACGTGAAATTAGTGGACGTCTTGAAGAAATGCCAGCAGAAGAAGGTTTCCCTGCATATTTACCATCACGTATTTCTCAATTTTATGAGCGTGCTGGGTATATGGAAACATTAAATCATCAAGAAGGTAGTGTATCCATTATCGGTGCAGTATCACCACAAGGAAATGACTTTTCTGAGCCAGTAACACAAAATACGAAACGATTTGTAAGATGTTTTTGGGCATTAGATAAAGCATTGGCTTATGCACGTCATTATTTTGCGATTAACTGGAATGAAAGTTATTCAGAATATGTGACAGATTTAAGTAAATGGTATAATAAAAATGTAGATTTAAGATTTTTAAAAAACCGTCAAGAAATAATGAGTTTACTTGCGGAAGAAGCGAAATTAATGGAGATTGTAAAATTAATCGGTAGTGATGTATTACCAGAAGACCAAAAGTTAGTAATAGAAATAAGTAAAGTAATTCGTGTAGGATACTTACAACAAAATGCATTTCATAAAGAAGATACGTATGTTCCATTAGAAAAACAGTTAAAAATGATGGATGTTATCTTATATTTATATAAAAAATGTAAAGAAATATTAACATCAGGAATTGCTTTACAAGAAGTTGTGAAATCAGGAATTTTTGAAGAAGTTACCAAAATGAAATATGATGTACCTAATGCACATTTAGAACTATTTGACCAATATTATGAAAAAATTGATCAGACAGTAAGTATAGCATTAAAGAAATAGAAAGGAGGTAAGTTATGAGTCTTCAGTATTTAGGGTTAAGTGAAATAAATGGTCCATTAGTATTTTTAGATCATGTAGAAAATGCAAGTTATGAAGAAATGGTTGAAATTAAATGTAATGATGGATCAAAACGTTTAGGAAGAATTGTACAGATTGATGGAGAACGAGTTGCTGTGCAAGTATTTGAAGGAACAAATGGTTTAAGTTTAAAAAATACGAAAACAAAATTTATCGGAAGACCAATGGAACTTCCTTTATCAAAAGAATTATTAGGTCGTGTGTTTAATGGAAGTGGAAAACCTATTGATGGATTAGGAGAAATATATGCACAAAAACGTGCAGATATTAATGGACAACCATTAAATCCGGTATCTCGTGTATATCCTCGAAACTATATCAATACAGGAATTTCTAGTATTGATGCATTGGCAACTTTAATTAGGGGACAAAAGTTACCGATATTTTCTGGTTCAGGAATGCCTCACAATGAATTAGCAGTACAGCTAGTAAAGCAAGCAAAAATTTCTGAAGGTGATGGGAAAAATTTCTGTATTGTGTTTGCGGCAATGGGGGTTAAAAATGATGTTGCGGATTACTTCCGTCGTTCATTTGAAGAAGCAGGTGTTATGGAAAAAGTAGTCATGTTTATAAATGTTTCAAATGATCCGATTATTGAACGTACGCTAACACCTCGTTGTGCATTAACAGCAGCAGAATACTTAGCTTATGAACACGATATGCATGTATTAGTTATTATGACAGATATTACTTCTTACTGTGAAGCATTACGTGAATTTTCAAGTAGTAAAGGAGAAATACCAGGTCGTAAAGGATATCCAGGATATTTATATTCAGATTTAGCATCTATGTATGAAAGAGCAGGTATTATGAAAGGTGCAAAAGGTTCAGTAACCCAAATTCCGATTCTAACAATGCCTAATGATGATATTACCCATCCAATTCCTGACTTAACAGGATATATTACCGAAGGACAAATTGTATTAGATAGAAACTTGAATCAAATGGGAGTATTTCCACCTGTAGGTGTATTACCATCACTTTCACGTTTGATGAAAGATGGTATTGGGGAAGGATATACAAGAAAAGATCATCAAGACGTAAATAACCAGCTATTTGCAGCATATGCGAAAGTGCAAGATGCACGCTCCTTAGCAAGTGTAATTGGTGAAGATGAATTAAGTGATGTAGATAAACAATATATGTCATTTGGAGCTTTATTTGAACAACATTTTTTAAATCAAGGTTTTGAATCAAACCGTACGATTGAGGAAACATTAGATTTAGGGTGGGATTTATTAAGTGTATTACCAAAAGGTGAATTAGATCGTGTTGATAATGAAGTTCTAGATAAATTTTATGATCATAATCGTGCAGTAAAAAGATTTCATATACAGGCAGAACCAATAATTAAAGAATTAGCAGATGCAGGTGAATAATCATGGCAAATAAACAAGTATTTCCTACAAAAGGAAATTTAATTGCGACAAAAAAATCTAATGCATTAGCAAAAATGGGTTATGAATTAATGGATCGTAAGCGAAACATTCTGACAAGAGAGATGATGAGCTTATTAGATGATGTAAAGTTATTACGTGATGAAATTACAATAACGTATCAAAAAGCATATTATGCTTTACAACAAGCGAATATGACATTAGGAATTATTACAGATATAGTCGAAGCGATTCCAGTAGATTCAGGAATACGTATTTCTTATCGAAGTGTTATGGGAGTAGAAGTCCCAAAAATACATTATGAAAAACAGACGCCATCGTTAAGTTATGGATTAGAAAGTACAAACTCAAAAGTTGATTATGCTTATCAATGTTTTCATAAAGTAAAAGAACTAACAATTGTTTTAGCAGAAGTAGAAAACAGCGTGTATCGATTAGCAAATGCGATAAGAAAAGCACAAAAAAGAGCAAATGCTTTAAAAAATATTGTAATTCCGGATTTTGAGAAAAATATTAAATTTATTAGTGATGCGTTAGAAGAAAAAGAACGTGAGGAATTTTCACGTCAGAAAGTAATAAAAGCAATGAAAGATAAGCAGAGAAAAGAATCTACAGAAATGTAGGTTCTTTTTTCCCAATAACCAAATTTAAGTCTATCAAGAACATGAGCAGGGCGATCATCAATAGAAGTACCTTTCTGTCTTTTAGGGATATAAGTTTTGTAATTGGGTTGTTTTTTACGTTGAACAGTTCTAGGAAGATGA
>CAJFOG010000121.1 GCA_904395785.1 uncultured Eubacterium sp.
AAAAGAACTTTACAGCAGTTAAATCATTATTATCGTTCTTTACACGAAAATGAGCGCTTTTTATTAATATTGAATTTAGCAACAAAATTGTCAGATGCAAAACAAGAAGAAGTTTATATGAAAATTATTGATTCTCAATTATCATATATAAATGAAGAGAATTGGATGAATATAAAAGATAATTAAAATTGGAGGTGTTTTTGTGATAAAGAAAATTTTGGCAGTTTTTTTAAGTGTATTTATGTCGATACAATGTATATATTTTGTGAACAGCGTGGATGATATAAAAGCAGCTACATCAAATACTACAAATTATATTGCGATTATGATAGAGTTTAGTGATTTAACTGCTACCTCATTAACAAGTGATGAAGTATTAGGAAATGCAGATGCGCTTATGAATGATGATGGTTCTACAGATAAAACAGTATCTACTGTGTTTGGAAAGATGCCAATTACTTCTTTAAAAAAGTTAATTAAGACATATAGTTATGGAAAAGAAGATATACAAACGAGTTTTTTTCCAAAAGATGATAGTGGAAAGGTGATCTCTTACGTAGCACCACACCCAAGATCATATTATATGAAAAATACAACAGATGGTTATGGAAATAATGGAACAGAGATGCAGAATCGAAGAAAAGCTTTACTAGAAGGTGCATTAGCATATGCGAAAAGTTCTATTGAAAAGCAATTTACTGCAGAAGAACTAGATCGTAACAATGATGGAAAAGTTGATGCCATTACGTTTTTTGTAGAAGGTGACAGTTATTTAACAGATCAAAAGCAAATATCATGGACTGATTTATTATGGTCACATAAAGGAGAAATTGGTTTTTCCACAAAATTACAAGGAAAAAATGTTTATGAATATAATTTGGTAAATACGTATAATCCAACAGGTGTAGCAGGAGTATTTTCATTAAATCGTTCAGGATATGGGACAATCTTACATGAATATATGCATACACTAGGATTACCAGATTTATATAGAGGATATGATGCGAATTATCCTGTTGGATATTATGATTTAATGGGGAAAGTAGTAACAGCTGCACCGCAAGGTTTATTAGCATATCATTTATCAGATGAATTAGGCTGGCATAAAGCATTACCTATTATCAAAAATTCGCAAAGAATTACATTGAAAAAGCCAAATTATCAAGATGACAGTGAACAAATTGCAGTGAAATTAGAAACTGCATCAAATACAAAAGAAATTTTTGTTGCTGAATATTATAGTGCTTCTAATTACAGTGGTGCCAAAGGGCAAGTAAGCGATCAAGATGGTTTATTACTTTATCGAGTGAAAACAGATGAGTATAATGGGAACTTTTATGGAAGTGCAGGTACTGCGAAAGATCAAATATATATTTTTAGACCTAATGAAAGTGGAGTGAATGCAGGGGATGGTGAGATGAATCAAGCAGTACTACATTATGGTACGAATCGTTCTTCATTAGGTAAAAGTATAGAAGAAGTTGTAGGATATGATACGAATGCTTTATATTATTCAAATGGATTAAATAGTGGGATTACAATAAATATTGTCTCTCAAGATGCAGAAAGTATAACTTTTGATGTTACAATTCCCGCTGTAAAAGGTACTGGTACAAAAGCGGATCCATATTTAATAGAAAATGTGAAAGATATTGAATTATTAAAAGCAGATTCTTATGAAAAACCATTATATTACAAATTAATGAAAAACATTGATTTTCAAGGTAAACATATTACTTCTTTTTCATCCTTACATGGCGTATTGGATGGAAATGGGTTTACAATTAAGAATGCCGTTATTGATGGTGCTGGCTTCATTGATAAAATAGAGTATGGGGCAGAGTTAAAAAACTTAACATTATCTAATATACAAGTAACCTATAGTGGAAAAGGTTATGTTGGTGGAGTTACTGGGGAAAATCAAGGATTGATTTCAAATGTACATGTACTTAGTGGTAAGATTACAGGAAATCAAGCGAGAAATAGTGGTGGAATTGTAGGAACATTGGGGAATGCAGCTTCGATTTTAGATTCAAGTACTAGTATTACTGTTGCTTCTGTTTCAGGAGGAAATGGAGGACTTGTTGGACTTTATCAAGGTAAGGATTATTATAATAATGGAGGTATCATAAAAAATTGTTTTGTGAATGGAAATGTAGTGCAAGGAACTACTGCAAGTGGTGCAGTTATTGGATCAACTTTTCATACAGTTTCATCTGGTTCTATACAAAATGTTTATTATGATAAAAGTAAAACAGGTTTGCAAATTGCGAAAGGTGATGGAGAAATAGATGGAATTTATTATATTAACTTATCTTCTATAGATTTCAACTATACATCTCAAGGATCTATATCATTAACTCCTTACTGGAATACTTCTGGAACAATCATACCTAAATTTACTGTGGATAATGCAGCGATTGCATCAGTTAGTGAAAAAAGTTTGGTTATGAAATCAGGAGGAAGTACACAACTTCATGCAAATTTACAAATAGGTACAAATACTTATAAAGTAACATCTACTCTAAAAATAGTTGCGAAAAATATGAGTATTGTAAATAAAAGTTATACAGGAACGTATGATGGAAAAGCACACAGTATTACACTAAGTGGAGTACCATCAGGGAGTACGATTAAGTATCGAACAAGTACAACAGGAAACTGGACAACAACCAAACCAAG
>CAJFOG010000122.1 GCA_904395785.1 uncultured Eubacterium sp.
GCGACAACACGTCCTGAAACAATGTTTGCCGATCAAGCGATTTTTGTACATCCAGATGATGAACGATATAAACATTTAGTTGGAAAGCATGCGATTAACCCAGCAAATGGGGAACAATTACCAATTATGGCAGATGATTATATCGATATGTCTTTTGGAACAGCAGTTATGAAATGTACGCCTGCGCATGATCCAAATGACTTTGTATTAGCAAAAAAATATGATTTAGCAATGCCGATTTGTATGAATCCAGATGGAACAATGAATGAAATGTGTGGAAAATATACAGGTATGGATCGTGCGGATTGTCGTAAAGCATTAGTGAAAGATTTTGAAGAATCAGGTGTTGTAGCAAAAATTGAAAAACACATGCATCAAGTAGGACACTCTGAAAGAACAGGTGTTTTGGTAGAACCTTATTTATCTAAACAATGGTTTGTGAAAATGGAACCATTGGCACAAGAAGTATTAAAAAATCAAGAAATTGAAGATCAAAGAATTAACTTTTATCCAAAGCGTTTTGAGAAAACATTCCATCAATGGTTAGAAAATATTGAAGACTGGTGTATTTCTCGTCAGCTATGGTGGGGACACCGTATTCCTGCTTGGTATCATAAAGAAACACAAGAAATCTATGTAGGAATGGAAGATCCAAAAGATATTGAAAATTGGGTGCAAGATGAAGATGTATTAGATACTTGGTTCTCTAGTGCATTATGGCCATTTTCTACGTTAGGTTGGCCACACGATACAGAAGATTTACAACGTTATTTCCCTAATGATGTATTAGTTACTGGATATGACATTATTTTCTTCTGGGTGGCTCGTATGGCTTTCTCTACTCGTTACTGTATGAAAAATCGTCCATTTAAAGATGTATTAATTCATGGTTTAGTACGTGACCCTCAAGGTCGTAAGATGTCTAAATCATTAGGAAATGGTATTGATCCAATGGATGTTATTGAGAAATATGGTGTAGATGCATTACGTTTCTTCTTAACAACAAATTCCACACCAGGACAAGATTTACGTTATTCTGATGAGAAAGTTGAAGCAAGTTGGAATTTTATTAATAAGATTTGGAATGCAACAAGATTCGTATTGATGCAATGTGACATTGTAAAAGAAGTTTCTGATATTGACTTATCAAATGTATCGGTGATTGATAAATGGATTTTAAAGCGTTTTAATGAAGTATTGACAAATGTAACAGAAAACATGGAAAAATATGAGTATGCACTTGTAGGAAATGAATTATATTCGTTTATTTGGGACGATTTCTGTTCATGGTATATTGAATTAAGTAAAGCAGGATTACAGAGTGAAAATCGTGTAATACGTCATGCGACACAGTCTACCTTAGTAACTGTATTAAGTGGTATTTTAAAAATGTTACATCCATTTATGCCATTTGTGACAGAAGAAATGTATTTAAGTATTCCACATACGCAAGAAAGCATTAATATCGAACAATGGCCAGAGGTTGTAGATATTGTGATGTGTCAAGAAGAAATGCAAGCAGTTAAACAATTAATTTCCATGATTGAAGCAGTACGTACATTAAAAGTAGATTACCAATTAAAACCAAGTATGGAAATTGATGTAGTTATCAAAGATGAAAATGATCAATTGGTAGCACGTGATGAAAAAACAGCAGCTATCTTACAAAAAATGTGTCATGCGAATTGGGTAAGTGAGATGCAAGAGGAAGAAATGGCAGTACGTCCTATTGTGAATGGTACATTAAGTGTTCCATTAGCTGCGATTATTAATGTAGAAGAAGAAATTGAAAAATTAAGTAAAGAACTTGAACGTTTAACAAAAGAGATTAAGCGTGCAGATAGTATGTTACAAAATGAAAACTTTGTGAAAAAAGCACCAGAAGCAAAAGTACAAGCAGAAAAAGATAAACTAGAAGGGTATCGTGCACAGTACAGCATTGTAGAAAAACAATTAGAAGATATGAAGAAAAAACAATAAGAGATGTATTATCTATAAAAATATGATATAATCAAACAAAATAAAAGGAGGATGAGATTATGGAGATTCGCTATGAAAAAACGCTGAACCCAAAGCAAAAACCATCATGGGATGATGCATTAGGGTTTGGAAAATATTATACAGATCATATGTTTATGATGGATTGGGCACAAGATAAGGGGTGGCATGATGCTCGTATCGTGCCTTATGGTCCAATTACAATGGATCCTGCTGCAATGGTATTACATTATGCACAAGAAACATTTGAAGGGCTAAAAGCTTATAAAACAAGAGATGGTAAAGTTTTATTATTTAGACCAGAAATGAATGCTAGACGTTTGATTAACTCTAATAAACGTTTATGTATGGCAGAAGTACCTGAAGAGATTTTTGTAGAGGCAGTAGAAAAACTTGTTGCCTTTGATGAAGATTGGATTCCAACAGCACCAGGTACATCGTTATATATTCGTCCATTTGTATTTGCGACAGAAGCAGCAGTTGGAGTACATCCAAGTACCTCTTATCGCTTTATGATTGTATTATCGCCAGTTGGTGCTTATTATCCTGAAGGAGTAAATCCAGTAAAAATCTATGTAGAAGATGAATATGTTCGAGCTACAAAAGGTGGTACTGGATTTGCGAAATGTGGAGGGAATTATGCAGCAAGTATTGCAGCACAAGTAAAGGCACAAAAACTAGGATATACGCAAGTATTGTGGTTAGATGGTGTACATCGTAAGTATGTAGAAGAAGTTGGAACAATGAATGCTATGTTTTATATCAATGGTAAAGTTGTGACAGCACCATGTGATGGAACGGTATTACCAGGTGTTACACGTGATTCAGTCATTCAATTATTAAGAAGTTGGAACATACCAGTGGAGGAACGCTATTTATCTATTGATGAATTAATGGAAGCAGCACAATCAAATACTTTACAAGAAGCATTTGGAACAGGTACAGCTGCAGTCATATCACCAATTGGTGAATTATGTTACAAAGGAGAAGTTGTGACAATTAATGATTTTAAAACAGGAGCTTTGACACAGCGTATTTATGATACACTAACTGCTATTCAATGTGGTGAAGATGAAGATCCATTTAACTGGACATACGAAGTAGCTAAGGCAAATTAAAAAAATAAGGCTAGTGTTATTGAGAATTGACTTTTATGTTTAAGAAGTCAATTCTTTTTAGTTTTACGTATTCAATATAAAAAACAATCTATGAAAGCTATTACCAAAATTTTAATATCAAAAAGAATAGATTGTGAAGAGTAAGAGATTTTTAACGCTTCACAAAAATGTTGTAGTGTCTACAAATTATTCGTATGTTACTAGAATATAGCGTTATATTAGATTTGGTTATTTAGGTTATTGCTTATAGTTGAATGATACCATTAAAAACGTGTTTTCTTCTAAATGAAGTTTGCACGTTTTTTCGTGTATGCTTCTTTAATATATAGTGATATAGAAATATTAGAAATACTTAGATAAAGCTACTGATTTTTATTCGTATGCAGTATTTAATAACACAGGTTAATATTAGAAATATTAAAGAAATGATTTATTTTTATTATAAATGGTAAAATTTACTTAATTTTTTTCAAAACTAACAGAATACAGAGTACGGTATATACCGAATTTGTTAATATGTCAAAGTATCTCATGATGAACGATATATTTGAGAAATGTATTGATGAACACATTATGATGTTATAAATAATATAATCATATAAAAAAGACAAGTAATCTTTGGAATAAGTACTTGCCTGTTTGGTAATCTAATTCAAAACATATATTTAATTAAAATTAAACTTCATAATTAAAGCTAGTAGAAATTACTTACATATTTTTCTTGATAATCTTATCAAATCTAAGCAATAATTCTAAATTATGTTTTTCTTTTATAACATAAGCTACTTTTTCAACAGTTCGTGATATTATTTATAAACAATATCATCTTGTAAAGATTTACTTACTACTATATCATAATTGTTTACTTTTATCGCATCACTATCATCTTCTTTCGGTTGTGTTTTATCATATACCCAGATGGCTCCTGCTTCAATCCCTTTTGTTTCTTTTAATTGATCTAATAAGGATTGTCCATCTTTATGTGATAGTGTAAATAATGCGGTGGATAGCATGTCTGCAATTCCACTGTCTTCAGTTACGACAGTAACACTTCTACAATGACGTGCAGGTTGTAAAGTGCTTGGGTCAATAATATGATGAATAATTTGATCTTTGTATGTATAAAATCTTTGATAATCACCGCTTGTTACAAATGATTTTGATTCACTAATTTTAATGGAAATTAAGGATTCAGTGGACAAAGTATGAAAGTCAGGTATTTGAATACCAACACTCCAATATTCTGATTCAGGTTTATTTCCAATTAATCGAATATTACCACCACCATTGATAATTGCATGTTCACATCCCATTTCTTCAAGTTTTTGTGCTATTTTTTCTACTGCATATCCTTTCGCAACACCACCTACATCTAATTGTGTATTAGGATTATCAATATACACGGTTTGCTCTGTTTCATTAATTTGAATATGCTCCCATCCTGTATAAGTATTTGCTTTTTCTAATGCTTCTTGTGTAGGAACTGTAGTATTCTTACTATCTGTTTCCGCAAGTTCTCTATGATCATGCCAAATATTTAATACAGCTCCCATTGTAATATCAAATTCATTATTTGAAATAGCTCCATATTCTTTAGATACAAGTAACATATCAATAATGTCTTTATCAACTTTTACAGGCTGTTTTCCAGCTTGCTCATTAATTGTTTTAATATTATTGATATTTGGATATGTATCATACTTGCTAAATAATTGGTCATAGTGAGTAAATAGTTCTTTCACTTTTGCTTCATAGGCGTTGTATTTTGCTTCATTTTCTGTATATGCGATAAAGCTAATTACAGTATCAAATCCTAAATCTGTTGCAGTCATTGCATATTTTTGTAAAGTGGCTTCTTTTGCGTTACAACCACTTAATAGAAAAATTATACATATAATGTATAAATAATTTTTTAAATGTTTCATTTTATCACCTTATCTATTATAAGCAATATCTAAAGAAAAATCTATGAAAATTTATAGGATTACTTCATAAGCAAATATTTTATATAATATGGAAATTTAATATGAATATATTTAAGAATCTAAGAAAGTGATTTAATTTGTGATTTTTTTCTTTTAGTAATGAACAAAGGATGTTATAATGTTAAGGTATGTATTTAAAAATGATAAGAAAGGTAAGGTGATGTTCATGTCATTGTTTAAGGGACCAATGCGTATGCATATTCGTGGTCATAAGGAATTGACAGAACATGTTGATTATGAAAAGATAGAGGCGAAAGAAAAGGTATATATTCCTTTAATATGTGGTAAATCTACGGATTTAGAGTTATTTGTTAAGGAAAATGATAAAGTAAAAATCGGGACAAAGCTTGCACAAAGTAAGACTCCATTTATTGTTCCAATTTACGCAAGTGTTTCGGGAAAAGTTGTAGGTATTGAAAAAAGAATGCATGCAAGTGTGAAGCCAATTGAACATTTAGTGATTGAAAATGATGGAAAATATGAAAGTGTGAAATCTTTTGAACCATTAGACTTTAAAAATGCAACAAGAGAAGAATTGATAGAATTTATGAAAGAAGCTGGAATCATAGGTTTAGGTGGAGCTGGGTTTCCGTCATATGTAAAATATCAAAATATATCAAATATTCATTCAGTATTAATTAATGCAGTTGAATGTGAACCATTTATTACAGCAGATTATAAAACTATTTTCTTAAAGAAAAAAGAGCTATTAACGGGAATGTTAGCAATGAAAAAAATGGCAGAAGCACAGCGTGTTGTGATTGCGGTTAAGAAAACACATCCTGAGTTGATAACTTGTTTAAAAGAAATTGTGCAAGGGTATCAAGATATAGAAGTTGTAGCAGTGCCTGATGTATATCCAATGGGATGGGAACGTGTGACTGTTCGTGAAATCTTTAAGAAAGAATATACAACGTTTCCAAGAGAAATTGGTGTTGTAGTGAATAATGTAGCGACTGCTGTTGCGTTTGGGGAAGCACTATTATATGGAAAAGCGATTGTTGAAAGAATGGTGACTGTTTCAGGAAATGCATTAAAGGAAACAAAAAATGTGCTTGTACCAATTGGAGTTTGTGTAAGTGATGTGATAAAGGCTGTTGGTGGTTATACGGATGAAGAGGTAAAATTAATTGCTGGTGGTCCTATGATGGGGAAAACAGTTGTGAATGATCAGTTTGTGATTGATCGCTTTATGAATGCATTAACTGTTTTAAAAACTGAATCTTTTCAAAAAGTTGCCTGTTTACGATGTGGTAAATGTAGTGATTACTGTCCAGCAGGGTTACAACCAGTTCGCATTGCGCAAGCGAATAAAACAAAAGATATGGATGTGGTGAAAAAATTATGTGCACAAGATTGTGTTGAGTGTGGGTTATGTACTTATATATGTCCTTCACGACTTGATGTGAGTGAGAATGTAAGAATTGCTAAGCGTCAATTAGAATTAATGAAGTAGGAAAAGGAGAATAAAGAATGAAGTTTATATTTAATGTTTCGCCTAACTTACGTCAGAAACAAAGTACAAAAAAAATCATGTTTGAATTATTAATAGGATTGCTTATTGTATTTGCATTTGCATTGTTTTATTATTTTAAAACATATGGTATGAATTATGTAATGCAAGCAATAAAGTTAATGCTTGTTTCAATCGTAGTGGCTGAAATTACTGAAATTGCCTATGCATATGTAATGAAAAAAGATCAAAAGTTTTCAGTTTCATATGTAAAAGATTATGTATTCAATTCATTTGGTTGGATTACAGCAATTATTTTAACCTTAATGTGTCCAATCAGTATAACACCATATGCATTAGGTGTGTCTACATTTTTTGCGATATTATTTGGGAAATTGATTTTTGGAGGATTTGGTCATAACATTTTTAATCCAGCTGCATTTGGTAGAGCGATAATTTTTGCTACATTTATGGGAGCAACGACAGATGTTATCACAAGTGCTACACCGACAACATTAATCGCTACAGAATATCACTGGTTAGTAGTAAATCCAGAAATGATTAATGAAATGATGGATAGTGTAGGTGGATTACAGAGTTTATTTACAGGATGGCATGCTGGTGCGTTAGGAGAAACAAGTGCACTTGTTATTTTAATAGTTGGTATTGTGTTAAGTGTGCGTAAAGTAATCGATTATAGAGTGCCATTGGTGTATTTAGGTACAATATTTGTACTAGCGTTTGGTATTGCTTGTTTACGAGGTGTAAATGCTTATGATGGTATTCCAGGATATATTTGGTATCCACTATTACATTTATTAACAGGTGGAGCAATGTTCGGGGCATTTTTTATGTTAACAGATCCAGTTACTTCACCTACACCTGTCGCAGGACGTTGTATATTTGCGTTAGGTGCAGCAATCTTAACTGTTCTAATTCGTATTAAGGCAAATTTACCAGAAGGATGTTTATATTCTATTTTAATTATGAATATGTTATCACCAATGATTGAAAAAGGTTTAACAGGAAAACAAATACAATTACAGAAAAAAGCAAGAATCACATTTACATGCGTTGCGATAGTAGGTTTAGGAAGTGTGTTATTGGCAGCAAATGTGATTGAACCTAGAGAACCAGATCCATTAGTGTTTATTTCTACAAAAGATAAAGAAGTAAGTGCATTTGATGCGAAAATTGTAGAAGTAGTGAAAAATGACGATGGTACAAGTACGTATCGTGTAAATGCACAAGGTTATAAATCTGCTGAAGATAAAAATGCATATAATGAATTTGAAATTGTTGTGAAGAATCATAATATTATATCGGTTACTCCTACAAAAATTGTAGATACAGAATATATAGGTGATAAAGTTGAAAGCACGGCATTTCTTGTACAATTTGAAGGTTTAGATTTATCTCAAGATGTACAGGTAGAAATAAATGATGCCGTTACAGGGGCTACATTTACATCACGTTCTACATTACGTGCTGTAGAAGAAGTGCGTAAAGCATTAGGATATTAGGAGGCAGTATATGAAAAAGATTTTACATTTAACTGTATTCTTAGCATTGGTTGCAGCGCTTGCTGGGGGTGCACTAGGATATGCGAATAGTTTAACTGCACCTATCATTGAAGAGAATGAATTAAAAGCTGAAAAAGAAACATTAATAAAATTATATCCAGATGTTAGTGATGATGCATTTGGCATAGAAGAAACTAATGTATCTTCTACTATTGAAAAAATTTTTTTGGTGAATGGAAAAGGATATGTATTTAAAATGAAGGTATCTGGTTACAAAGACGGTACAAGTTTTTTAGTAGCTTTAAATGATGATGGTACTGTATTTGATTATTTAGCGATTTCAAACGGTGATACACAAGGAATTGGAACAAAAGTACTAGAAGATAATTTTAGGAATACATTAAAAGGAAAAGATGCATCAACAGAAGAGATTTTAAATGATACGATTACTGGTGCAACTGTATCGAGTCAACCTATCTTAGAAGGTATTCGTGAAGCTGCAGCTTATCAAGCAGCAAATTTAAAATAGGAGGTGGCATTCGTGAATCGTTTAAAAAGTTTTACGGCAGGTTTTTTACGTGAAAATCCAGTATTCTCTTTATATTTGGGTTTATGTTCAACATTAGCAATTACGACAACATTAAATAATGCAATAGGAATGGGAGTAGCAGTTATTGTTGTATTGGTGTTATCTAATGTGATTATTTCATTAATTCGTAATATTACACCAGCAGAAATTCGTATTCCAGTATATATTGTGATTATTGCATCATTAGTGAAAATTATTCAAATGGTAATTAAAGCATATACGCCTAGTTTAGATTCAGCTTTAGGAGTATTTATCCCATTAATTGTAGTAAATTGTATTATTTTAGGACGTGCTGAAGCATTTGCAAGTAAACATAATGTATTAGATTCTGCTTTAGATGGAATTGGAATGGGAATAGGGTATACCTTATCAATTATTGTGATGTCAGCAATTCGTCAAATTTTAGCAACAGGGTATATATCGTTTGATAATCCATTTGATGTAACACAAAATATTTTTCAAATTCAAATACTTCCTGAAGATTTTATTATTTCAATATTTTCTTCTCCGTTTGGCGCTTTCTGTACGTTTGCTTGCCTTGCGGCAGGATTAGCAGCTTATAAAAATCATTTGAGCGAAAAAGAGAAGAAACAGAATAAGGAGGCGAAATAACTATGAACTGGAGTAATTTATTTGTTATGTTAGTTACTTTTGTATTTATAAATAATGTTGTGTTAAACCAGTTTTTAGGGATGTGTCCTTTTATGGGAGTATCTAAAAAAAGTAGTTCTGCAATTGGTATGGGAGCAGCCGTTACCTTTGTAATTGTTGTTGCATCAATTGTAACGTATGGTTTATATTATCAAGTGTTAGAACCTCTTGGATTAGAATATATGGATCTAATTACGTTTATCTTAGTAATTGCAGCATTGGTGCAACTTGTAGAAATGATTATTAAAAAAACAAGTCCAGCTTTATATAAAGCATTGGGGGTATATTTACCATTAATTACGACAAATTGTGTTGTATTAAATGTAACGTTGAATAATATTTCTAGTAAATATACATTTTCTGAAATGTTAACATATTCTTTTGCAATTCCTATAGGATTTACATTAGTATTATACATTTTCTCTACTATTCGTGAGCGTTTAGATGCTTCAGATACGCCACAAGCATGGAAAGGGAATCCAATTGCATTAATTGTTGCGGCCATTATGGCACTTGCATTTAGTGGATTGGCAGGGTTAGTATAATATGTTTACCGCAATTGTGTATTTAGGTGTTTTAGGTGGTATTTATGCACTTGTTTATTACCTAAACCATAAAACACCGTTACCAAAAGGCTGTGAACATATAAAAGCCGAGTGTGATGGATGTCATGATGTTGCATGTTGTAATCATCCAGCACATAATGAATAGGAAGAGGTGAATAAAATGAATGGTGTCATAGGTGCATTATTATTAATGTTAGTACTAGGAGCTGTTTTAGGATTGGGATTAGGAATTGCGGATAAATTTTTAAGTGTACAGGTGGATGAACGTATTGAAACAGTAACTGCTATGCTCCCAAATTATAATTGTGGAGGTTGTGGATATGCAGGATGTAGTGGTTTAGCGCAAGCTTTAGTTAATGAAGAAGCAAAAACAGTTAGTTTATGTAAACCGTGTAAAGCAGATAAAAAAGAAGAAATAGCAAACTATTTAAACACAACACCTGGTCCTGATGGGAACTGTTTGCAAGTAAAGGCATAACATAAAAAATGAAACTTTCTTAAGTTTCATTTTTTTTACATGAAAGAATTGTTGTTTTTTATGAAACATCGTATAATGAAAGAGAGAAGGGAGTGATAGTATGGGTGTTAAACATTTGATAATACCTGAAAATTATAAAAATAAACTATCCATATTAGAAACAGAAATAGCGATTAAATATGTAAAAGATTATTTTGAGAAAGCATTGGCACATCATTTAGATTTAATACGTATTTCAGCACCACTATATGTTGAGCAAGCGACAGGTTTAAATGACGATTTGAATGGAGTAGAACGTCCTGTATCGTTTGATATGAAAGATTTAGAGGCTTCTTCTATGCAAATTGTACATTCGTTAGCGAAATGGAAAAGAGTAGCATTACATCGATATGATATTGCGACTGGTAAAGGTATATATACGGACATGAATGCGATTCGAAGAGATGAAGTGTTAGACAATCTACATTCTGCTTATGTTGATCAATGGGATTGGGAAAAAGTAATTTTACCAACCCAAAGAACATTGCCTTATTTAAAAGAGACTGTACAGAAAATTATGAAAGCTTTAAAAGAAACAGAAAAGGCAATTTGTTCAGAATTTCCTAATTTAGTGCCTATCATTAATGAAAAAGTTCATTTTTTAACAACACAAGAATTAGAAGATTTATATCCAAATTTATCAAGTAAAGAAAGAGAATATGCGATTACAAAGAAATATAAAACGGTTTGTTTAATGCAAATTGGAGATCAATTAAAGAGTGGAAAAAAACACGACGATCGTGCACCTGATTATGATGATTGGAAATTAAATGCTGATATTCTTATTTACTACCCTATTTTAGATTGTGCAGTAGAAATTAGTAGTATGGGGATACGAGTAGATGCTTTTTCTTTACAAGAACAATTAAAAAAAGCTAGTTGTGAACATCGATTACAATTACCATATCATCAAATGGTAATAACAGAAAAATTACCATTAACTATTGGTGGTGGAATTGGACAATCTCGTATTTGTTTATTGTTGTTGAATAAGGCACATATTGGAGAAGTTCAAGTATCTCAATGGCAAGAAGATATGAGGGAAGAATGTGAAAAGCATAATATTTATTTATTGTAATTTATATTTTATGAGAAAAGAAGTATATTGAAGCGAAGATACTTCTTTTTTATTATAAAAAAAAGCGAAATTATTAAGAAAATAAAAAATATTAAAATTCTTAATGCGTTTCGTTTGCTTTTTTTTATTAAAGGAGTATAATTAGCCGCTGGTAATAAAAATTATATTGGCAAACCTGTTGAAAAGCAGTGTACGCAAAACTAGAGGGCCTTCTTTCCATTTCGGAAAATGGCAGCCAGTTGCTCTTTTAGTAGCGTGCTTTTTGTACGTTTTTATTTACCAAATAAATTAATATTAAAAGGAGGTACTA